>VXPI01000252.1 GCA_009839585.1 Gammaproteobacteria bacterium | reverse complement strand
TCTTGGCATCATGCGAAGATGCATGGACATCGTTGTTCCATACGTACATGAACGCAGGCAGTTCGGCCAGCCCATTGGCACCTTCCAACTGATGCAGGGCAAACTGGCCGACATGTATTCCACCATGAATGCCTGCCGTGCTTACGGATATGCAGTAGCCAGCGCCTGTGATCATGGGGGCGCTACTCGAAAGGACTCCGCAGGAGCAATTCTGTACTGTGCAGAAAAAGCAACCTGGATGGCTCTTGAAGCCATTCAGTCTCTCGGGGGTAACGGTTATATCAACGACTATCCAACCGGCCGATTGCTAAGGGATGCCAAGCTTTACGAGATCGGTGCAGGAACATCCGAGGTTCGACGCATGCTCATTGGTCGGGAAATTTTTGAGGAAAGCGCATGAATTCAAGCCCCGATCCTGTCGTCATTGTCTCGGCTACCCGCACTCCCATGGGGAGTTTTCAGGGCTGTTTCAGAAACCTCAGTGCAAGCGAACTTGGTGCAGTTGCAATAAGCTCGGCAGTTGAACGAACCGGTCTTGCCAATGACCAGATTGAAGAGGTCATCCTGGGCAATGTGTTAATGGCTGGACAGGGACAGGCTCCTGCTCGTCAGGCTGCTCTTGGCGGAGGACTGGCCCTTTCCACAAACTGCACGACCATCAACAAGATGTGTGGGTCGGGCATGAAAGCGGTGATGCTGGCGCACGACCTATTGACTGCGAAAACCAACCGCATCATGATAGCAGGGGGCATGGAAAGCATGACCAATGCGCCCTACTTGCTGCCGAAGGCCCGATCAGGACATCGTATGGGGCATGGGCAAGTGGTCGATTCCATGTTTTGTGACGGACTGGAAGATGCTTACCAGAAAGGTCAGTTGATGGGCAGCTTTGCCGAGATCTGTGCTGACAAGTATGCCTTTACCCGTGAAGAACAAGATGAATTTGCGATTCGTTCCCTGGAACGTGCTCGTTCTGCCAGCGACTCTGGAGACTTCGACCGGGAGATTGCTCCTGTAACTGTGCGTACCCGGAATGATGAAATTGTCGTAAGCAAGGATGAGCAGCCGTTCAGTGCAGATATCCAGAAAATTCCACATCTAAGACCGGCGTTTCGTAAAGATGGCACAGTTACCCCTGCCAATTCCAGTTCGATTTCCGATGGAGCATCGGCACTGGTTCTTATGCTCGAATCAACAGCAGTTGCTGAAAATCTCACCCCTCTGGCCAGAATCGCCGGGCACTCCACACATGCGCATGACCCGTCCTGGTTTACTACAGCCCCAACTGATTCAATCAGGAAAGTCCTGAAACAGACAGGCTTGGCTATCAAGGATGTAGATTTGCATGAAGTAAATGAAGCTTTTGCAGTAGTCACCATGTCGACAATGCGGGACCTTGACATATCTCCCGATAACATGAATGTCCGTGGCGGAGCCTGTGCCCTGGGCCATCCAATTGGTGCATCGGGCGCCCGCATACTGACGACCCTGATTTCTGCCATGCATGACCGCTCCTCGAAGATAGGCGTGGCCTCGCTATGCATCGGGGGCGGTGAAGCAACCGCCATGGTCCTTGAACGCTACTAACCGCTGACATGGCTATCCTGAAAAGCAAACTGCAAACCGGCACCCCGGAATACCGCATGAATACTGATGCAATGCAGGCCAAAGTCAGCGATTTTCATGCGCATCTAACAGGCATCATGCAGGGCGGCAGTAAATCCGCGCGGGAAAAACATATGGAACGGGGCAAGCTCCTGGTCCGTGACCGAATCAATAGCCTGGTTGATCGCGGAACCAGCTTTCTCGAACTGTCGCAGTTCGCAGGCTGGGATATGTACGGTGGAGAAGTATCTGCTGGCGGAATAATTACTGGCATTGGCCGAATTTCAGGACTCGAGTGCGTTATTGTTGCCAATGATGCGACTGTCAAGGGTGGAACCTACTTTCCGATTACGGTCAAGAAACATTTGCGAGCACAGGAAATCGCCTTGCAAAACCACCTCCCCTGCATCTATCTGGTCGACTCTGGCGGCGCATTTCTGCCATTACAGGATGAAGTGTTTCCGGATCGGGATCACTTTGGCCGAATTTTCTATAACCAGGCGAACCTGTCGGCAGCCGGTATTCCTCAAGTTGCAGTAACCATGGGCAGTTGCACAGCCGGTGGCGCCTATATACCTGCCATGTGCGATGAAAGCATCATCGTGCGTGACCAGGGCACAATCTTTTTGGGTGGTCCACCGCTGGTCAAGGCGGCAACTGGCGAAGAGGTCACCGCAGAAGAACTCGGTGGAGCCCAGGTACACGGTACGGTATCGGGCGTGGTCGACCATATCGCGCAAAACGATCAGCATGCCTTGAAAATTGCCCGTTCTGTCATCGCCAACCTGAATCGGAAAAAGTCAATTGGCCTGATTACGGAAACACCCGTCGGGCCCGTTTACCCTTCAGATGAGATCCTCGGTATCGTGCCTGAAGATTCACGCAAGCCTTTCGATATCCGGGAGGTTATCGCACGTATCGTTGATGCAAGCAATTTTGAAGAATTCAAGGAAAACTATGGCACCACTCTGGTTTGTGGTTTTGCCCGATTGCATGGATACCCGATCGGAATTATTGCCAACAATGGTATTTTGTTCTCAGAATCTGCACTCAAGGGGGCCCACTTTATCGAGCTCTGCTGCCAGAGAAAAATACCTCTGGTATTTCTTCAAAACATCACCGGATTCATGGTTGGCAAGAAATATGAATCTCGAGGAATTGCCAAGGATGGAGCAAAAATGGTTACCGCGGTTTCTTGCGCCAAGGTACCCAAATTCACCGTTGTGATCGGCGGCAGTTTCGGCGCAGGCAATTATGCGATGTGTGGACGAGCATTCGGTGCCCGTTTCCTCTGGATGTGGCCCAATGCACGAATATCGGTTATGGGTGGCGAACAGGCTTCCAGTGTTCTGGCACAAATACGAATGGATGTGAAACAATCCAGAGGAGAATCCTGGTCCGAAAAAGAGCAGGAAGAATTCAAGAAACCAATCCGGGAGCAGTATGAAACCCAGGGCCATCCCTTCTATGCGAGTGCAAGATTATGGGACGACGGCATTATTGATCCACGCGATACCCGTCAGGTACTCGGCTTGGGTATTTCCGCCTCGCTCAACGCGCCAATCCCGGATACCCGTTTTGGAATCTTCAGAATGTAAGGTGAGTCTTGTTTAAACGAATACTGATTGCAAACCGTGGCGAAATAGCATGTCGCATCGCACGGACTGCCAGCCGACTCGGAATTGATACCGTGGCTGTTTGCTCGGATCCAGACCGTGGTGCGCAATTCACCAGGGCTTGCGATGCAGTCATCCCGATCGGCGGTGCAACACCGATGGAAAGCTATCTGGATATCGACAAGATTCTGGGAGCGGCTGAACAATCCGGCGCTGAAGCAATTCACCCCGGTTATGGATTTTTGTCTGAAAATGCAGAGTTTGCAGAACGGTGCAAGGCAGCTGGACTGGTATTTATTGGGCCTGGGCCTGAAGCACTTCGGATTATGGGCTTGAAAGACAGTGCGCGCACCGCTGCAATCAAATCCGGCGTACCGGTATTGCCGGGGTATGACGGCGAAGATCATGACCCTAACACGCTGCTAGGCGAGGCTGGGAAAACCGGCTACCCGGTCCTGATCAAGGCTGTAGCAGGCGGTGGCGGCAAAGGAATGCGTGTTGTCGCCGCTCCAGAAGAATTTCTGTCGTCGCTGGAGTCGGTAAAGCGTGAAAGCCTGTCTGCGTTTGGAAATGACGGCGTGCTTATCGAAAAATACTTTCCATCGTCTCACCACATTGAAATCCAGGTGTTTGCGGACAGCCATGGCAACACTGTCCACTTGTTTGAGCGCAACTGCTCTATGCAGAGACGCTATCAGAAGGTGGTTGAAGAATCTCCTGCGCCTCTTCTATCAGACAGGCTACGCAGCAAAATGACCACGGCAGCAGTCAATTGTGCGACAGCTATTGGTTATATCGGTGCTGGCACTATCGAGTTTCTGGTCGACTCCAATCAATTTTATTTTCTGGAGATGAATACTCGACTGCAGGTTGAGCATCCGGTCACCGAAAAGGTCACCGGCCAGGACCTTGTTGAATGGCAACTACGGGTTGCATCCGGAGAACCGCTTCCCTGCAAACAGGAAGATATCAAGCAAAACGGCCATGCCATGGAAGTCAGGGTCTATGCTGAAAACCCAGACCGGGGCTTTCTGCCGGCAACCGGCACTATACTGGATATCTCACATCCCGAATACAACTTCGGTAGTCTGGAAGATGCTATCCGTATCGATACTGGCGTTGTAAAAGGCAGTCAGGTTTCTGCCTATTATGACCCCATGATCTCGAAGGTAATTACCTGGGACGAAGACCGTGAAAAAGCCAGGGGTCTAATGCTTGCCGTATTGGAAAATTATCGAATTCTGGGTGTTCCAACCAACATCAGTTTTCTGCAGTCTATTCTGAAACAACCCGACTTTATTGCATCAAGCTACGATACCCAGTATCTGACCCGCAATCTTGAGCAGGTTCTATCGTATATCCCGACCAATGACAAAATTCCCTACTTCGCCTGTGCCTGGCTGTTTCTCCAGGACCTTGATTCGCAACTAGTCAAGCAGGGCAGCCAGGACGACCATCATTCGCCCTGGTTGAACATGCACCTTCTTCGCACTGAATCAGCCCGCAAATACAGTTTCGAATACACCATTGATGCACAACGTCAGGCTATAGGCTTTACCTATAATCTCGGCCAGTTTGAATTCGAAGATGGAATGAAGCTGAATGCTGAAATCGTGGACCACCACAAAATGTCAGTAACGGTTCGGGACAAGCAGGTCAAATTAAATGTGGCTCATGCCGGTAATACGGTTTTTCTGCATATTGATGGACAGCACCATCGTGTTGACATTCTGGATATTGATCATGCCGAAGGTGATCGGCTTGATGCATCAGGCACCATATTCTCACCCATGCCGGGCATGGTGATCGAAGTTCGGGTCGAACCCGGTCAATCCGTGTCAAAGGGTGATCACCTACTCTGTATTGAAGCCATGAAAATGGAACATGATATCCTGGCACCGAGTTCCGGTATGGTGAAAACGGTTCACTGCAAGTCCGGTGATTCGGTAACCGAAAACACCTCACTCGTCATCATTGAATCCACATGATTCCAGAGTCAGTCAAAATTGTCGAAGTCGGACCTCGTGATGGATTGCAGAACGAATCCAGGGTTCTTCCCGTCCCGGAACGTATCAGACTGGTTCAGGGTCTAACTGGGGCAGGCCTGAAGCAAATCGAAGCAGGCAGCTTTGTTCGCCCTGATCTTCTGCCTCAAGTGTCAGACACGGACCAGGTGCTCTCCGGGCTGAATCTGGATGCGGAAGTAGGTTATCCGGTATTGGTTCCCAACATGCGCGGACTTGAAAGTGCCCTGTCTGCGGGAGCAAGGGAAATTGCCGTATTTGCCGCTGCCTCGGAGACATTCAGCCAGAAAAACATCAATTGCAGCATCAGCGAAAGTATCCGGCGTTTCTCCGAGGTCGCAAAAACAGCGATTGATCAAGGACTCAAAGTGCGTGGATACATTTCTTGTGTACTGGGCTGTCCCTATGCAGGTGCCATATCACCCGAAAAGGTCTTGTATGTTGCGGGTGCTCTGGAAGATATCGGGTGCTATGAAATTTCTTTGGGAGATACCATTGGAATCGGTACGCCGATAGCTACCCGTGTATTGATCGATACAATCACTCCGCATATTCCGGTCGGTCGGCTTGCCGTGCACTTTCATGACACATATGGACAAGCGCTGGCGAATATCCTGGTTGCCCTTCAAGCAGGAATCAGTGTTGTCGACTCCTCTGTGGCTGGGCTTGGTGGATGTCCTTACGCCCCCGGAGCTAGCGGTAATGTAGCTACGGAAGATGTAGTCTACATGCTTGATGGAATGAGCATTCACCATGGCATAGATCTGGGCAGGCTAATCGCCATCGGGCGATCCATATGCAGCTTGCTTGATCGTCCGGTCATGTCCAAGGTGAATCGCGCCACCCCCATTGATTTCGAGGTGTAACA
This sequence comes from Gammaproteobacteria bacterium, assembly GCA_009839585.1. Taxonomy (GTDB): domain Bacteria; phylum Pseudomonadota; class Gammaproteobacteria; order Arenicellales; family Poriferihabitantaceae; genus Poriferihabitans. The sequence goes on along the minus strand of VXPI01000252.1, from coordinate 5,283 downwards.
TGAAACAGGTAATAGGGTTTGACGTATATGGAACTTTGATTGATACGCATGGCGTAATCACCCTCCTCGAGACCATGATCGGAAATTCTGCAACTGGTTTTTCGATTGCCTGGCGCGAAAAACAGCTGGAATACACATTTCGGCGTGGGCTTATGCAACGCTATCAGGATTTTTCGGCATGCACTCGAAATGCCTTGCAACATACTGCAGAATCTCATGGACATTCATTTACTGAAGACCAGTTTCAAGGCCTGATTGCTGCTTATGAAACACTGCCTGCATTTCCGGATGCAGTTTCAGGACTGGAGAAACTGAAAGATACTGGCTGTGAAATGCATGCATTTTCAAATGGACAACGGGAAGCTGTCGACCGGGTTCTGGAAAATGCAGGAATCCGTGGCTATTTTGGTGAAACCGTGAGTGTTGATGATATAGAAACCTTCAAGCCCTCGCCCAAAACCTATCAGTACTTCATGGAATTCACTGGCAGTAGTCCGGACAATGCCTGGCTAATATCCAGCAACGGGTTCGACGTTATTGGTGCTTCAGCAGTGGATATGAATACCCTCTGGGTTCGCCGAAACAAGCAAGTCGTACTTGACCCATGGGAATTCAAGCCAACCGCCGTGATCGACTCTCTGGAGCGTATTGTCGAGTTCACTGGAGATTGATTCATGAGATTCACGCCTGAGTTTATCAATAATGGAGACAGGAATAATCTTCCCGGATTCCTCGGCATGGTTGCCATCGAAATCGGCGAGTCATCGGCCATTCTTGAAATGCCCATTAAAACCTCTCATCTGAATATCCTGAAATCTGTTCATGGGGGAAGTGTCGTGGCCCTGGCAGACACGGCAGCCGGGTATGCAACCTATGCAAACCTACCCGAGGATGCCGAAGCCTTCACTACCATAGAGCTCAAGTGCAATTTCATACGAGGGGTTGGAGAAGGCATATTGCAGTGTCGGGCTGATTGCATTCACAAGGGAAGAAAGACCCAGGTCTGGGACGCAACCGTGACTGAAAAGACCACCGGCAAAAGGATTGCCGAATTTCGCTGTACCCAGTTTATTCTGTATCCGAGAGAACGGTGAAGCATCGGGAAATAGCCAGTCGAAGGCATTTGCACACCCGGTCAATTCAGTGTCACGGGTATGAGAGAGATGACGGGTTGTGGGATATTGAAGCTACTCTGACGGATGAAAAAACCTACAGCATCTCCAATCATGAGCGCGGAGAAATCCGGCCCGGGGATGCGATTCACAATATGTCCGTTTGCCTGACTCTTGATCTGGACCTGGTCATTCGAGGTGTCCGCGTAGAGATGCCCTCTACCCCCTTTTTACTTTGTAGAAGTGCAAGTGATGCAATGAGTCGACTTGTGGGCCTTAAAATTGAAGCAGGCTGGATGCGCAAGGCCCGAGATCTGATTGCCCGAACCGAAAGCTGCACTCATGTCATGGAACTACTGGGGCCGGTGTCGACCACCGCTTATCAAACCATGCACTGGGCAATAGAGGAAAGAGAACGAGAGCAATCCAGCAGGGATATGCCGGCAATTATTGATCAATGCAAGTCTCTGGCCAGAAACAGCGCTATCGTCAAGGTCATGTGGCCTGAGTTTCATGAAAGCAGTCCGGACAATTCCTGAATGATGGTATTTTCCGGCATGTCTGATACCCCATTCCAGAGCCATGTTGACCAAGATTTTTCCATATGAGATTGATTCCCGCTTTGAGGAAACCCCGAGTGTTGGACTCATTGTTCTGGCGACCGACTATACAATTGAGGACGAATTCCGACTTATTCTCGAGAAATTTCCCACGGTTCGCCTGCACCACAGCCGTATAGCCAACACCGACTCGATCACCCTGGAAAGCCTGGCTGACATGAACGGCAGGATTACGGATTGTGCCTCTATCCTGACTCCCGGCAGCGAGATTGACGTGATTGCCTATGGATGCACATCTGCGACCATGACCATCGGTGAAGAGGAGGTATTTCGGCTCATCAGAAGAGCCAAGCCCGAATCTACGGTCACGACTCCAATTACTGCGGCCTTCGCAGCATTTGGAGCATTTGGCGCAAAACGCATAGGACTGATTACCCCTTATATAGAAGAAGTCAACAAGACCGTTGCAAGGCACATTCAAAGGGGTGGATTTGACGTACCGGTGCTCGGTACATTTGAAGAAGACCGAGATTCAGTAGTCTCCCGCATCTCTCAGGCATCTATTGAAAAGGCTGTCTGGGAAATAACGCAATCCAATGAAGTGGATGCGGTGTTCGTTTCCTGCACTTCAATCAAGATGGTGAGATTTTGCGAGCAGCTGGAGAAAGATATCGGACTGCCGATAACGTCATCCAATCACGCAATGGCATGGCATACCCTGCGGTTGGCTGGACTTGCGACACAACCCAGGGGCTTGGGATCCCTGTTCAGCAAGTTGCTTGACTGAAGGGAAAACAGGTTAAGTCGTTTTTCAGGTACCCGCCAGGGTTCACGAATTATCCTGTGTGTGGTCGTCAATATCTCCCGAGCCCAGAACTGCATTTGGATCTTGCACAAGAATCGGAAAGGCGGACTTCAAGTATATCCACATTGACCATAACGTCAGTATTGCTGTCAAATAAAATATCATCTCGCCAATGCGAAATACCGGCATGTCATTCACGGGCTCGGCATACAGCAGCAAGACTATCGATATCATCTGAAACATGGTCTTGAGCTTGCCCATCATGCTCACCGAAACCACCCCCCGACTCCCCAGTTCCGACATCCATTCGCGCAACGCCGATATGGCGATCTCACGTCCAATGATCACGCAGACCGCGACCGAAAATACGGCGGGGTGAACTACCTGCGCCAGTATGTCTGGGTCCGAGGCCAGCAATACCAGCACACAGGCAACGATCAACTTGTCAGCAACCGGGTCCAGAAAGGATCCCAGATCGGATACAGCTCCAAGCATTCGAGCCAGAAATCCATCAAGCCAGTCGGTAATGGCTGCCAGCAGAAAGATCCCAGCAAGTACCATCTCCCGGTAGGGTATATCGAGGAAATAGGCAATCACCAGAATCGGCACCAGTCCAATCCGGAAAAGGGTAAGTGAATTGGGTAGATTCAGCATGAAGGCAGCGGCCGTCGATAAATATGATTCGGGATATGATTTTGCACTGTCAGGCTCCCATGACTCACAATAGGTGAAGAACTCCGTGGTTCAATGCAAGTTTGCGTGCCCGGGAAACCAGTCGGATCGCATGATCTGTACTGGAGAGTATATCAATTGTCTACCCTTTCCAAATCGCTGTCTTGACCAGTATGAATGATCCCAGAGTAAATTAGCCCTGCAGATGTTCAATATTGACGAAAATGCCTGGAAATGTGAGTCATCATGAGGTGGCAATCATCACATGGAAATATGATGCGTTAACTCTCGCAAGACTAACAGACACATGGTTCATCACCTGCTGATCGACTGCAGGTGGGTGGTGCAAGTGCCGGTGTTCTGCCGGGTGAGCGTGTTATGATACTGTTTCCATGAGATTGATGCCATAGACGGCCAGAGCCGATACCCTGAATCCCTGAACAGGATTTCTTCCCTTCACTTCATTCGGGAAAGTTCCCATTTCGATAAGTAAAGGGGGATGTTGCATTTCAAGGTTGCATAAGAATATTCAAATCTCGCAATTCATACAAAAAATTCTGGCTTGGGACTGGAGGATTATATGCTTAAGAAAATGACTATCAGCAATTTCAAGGCATGGCGTGAAGCAGAAATTGAATTCGGGAAAATAACTGGCTTTTTTGGCGCAAATAGTACTGGAAAGAGCAGCATTCTTCAATTTCTTCTCATGTTAAAACAGACAAAAAACGCTACCGACCAAGGTCTGGTGCTTGATTTTGGAGGGCCTTCGGGCCTAGTCAATTTAGGCACTTTTGGCGATGTGGTCCACAAGCATGAACAGAAAAATCGATTAAGCTGGAACCTTGCCTGGAAACTTCCAAGGGAACTCAAAATCGATGTTCAAAAAGGTACTCCAAACGAGTTGTCCATAAATAACGGTCACCTTGAAACGTGGTGTGAGATGGGCTGGAGTCGTGACCGACTAAAATGTTACCGGATGGGTTATAAAATAGGTGATGTAAAATATCGACTGGAGTCGCAGAACGGTTCCGGAAACACCAAATACAACCTGGATACAGACAATCCAAATTTTAATTTCATACGTAACAAAGGACGTGCATGGCCTCTTGGCTCTCCGATTAAGACCCACCTATTTCCGGATGAAATCATGTGGTTATATCAGAATGCCGGGTTTCTAAATGAATTCGAGAAGGCCTATGAAGATCTCATTGATTCCATATACTATTTGGGACCTCTAAGGGAACATCCCAAGAGAGAATATCAATGGGCTGGTTCCAGTCCTATAGATGTCGGTCAACGTGGCGAGCGTACGATTGATGCAATTCTTGCAGCAAGACGAGACGGAGAGCAGAGAAACTTTGGACACAAAACATGGAAAAGAGACTTCGAATGGATGATTGCCTATTGGCTAAAAGAGTTAGGCCTCATCCACCATTTCCACCTTGATGAGATAGCCAAAGGAAGCAATCTATATCATGCGATGGTACAAACCTCCAGGTCCAGTCCCCCGACCGCATTGACCGATGTAGGATTTGGCGTATCTCAATTACTCCCGGCACTAGTGCTTTTGTACTACGTACCCAGGGGTTCTACAGTATTGATTGAACAACCTGAAATTCACCTTCATCCTGCTGCACAAAGCGGGCTGGCTGGAGTGATGTATAGCGTAGTGAAATCCCGGAATTTACAGATACTAGTGGAAAGCCACAGCGAGCATTTGTTGCGAGGACTGCAACGTCATGTAGCCGAGGAAAAATTACCCTCCGATGATGTAAAACTATTTTTTATTTCTCAGAACAAGGGCCAGGCTACTGCATCAGACCTATCTCTGAATCAATGGGGCGAAATCGAAATTTGGCCGCACAATTTTTTTGGGGACGAGATGGGTGAACTGGCCGCCATAGCCGAGGCCTCCTTGAAAAGAAAGTTGGAACAATCAAAATGAAGATGTATGTTGTTGACACTAATGTGCCAATAGTGGCCAACGGTGGAGACAACATTCACGCAAATGAACTATGCCAGTTAGCCTGTATAAAAAAGTTGAATCATCTCGTCAAATCAGAAATTGTGGCAATTGATGAAACTGGACTAATCCTTAAAGAATACTGGAAGCATTTATCTACGGATGGCGCTC
>VXPI01000393.1 GCA_009839585.1 Gammaproteobacteria bacterium | reverse complement strand
CGCCATGTTTCTATACTCTAGACCTAATATTCAATTGTGAAACAATCAGATAGAATCATCAATACAACCCGGACAAAAGGCAGGCGATTCTATCAAATATGCCAGTTTCTATCAAGAAAAATATAAATTCCCCGATTGCCTTACCCTTGTTTTTGCTTATGCCGCGGGTCCCGGCAAATCACGCGGACAACACCATTTCTGCGAATAACCTTGCAATTACGACATATTTTCTTGACCGATGCTCGAACCTTCATCTCTGATCTCCGATTAGGACTGGGAATCAACGCACACCCTGTGGGCGTTGAAACGGTGATTTCTTCATGATGCTTTCATACTGTCTTGACATCAGGTAGGACTGGACCTGGGCAATCAAGTCCATCGTGACCACTACAATAATCAATAGCGATGTACCCCCAAAATAAAACGGCACACTGTATTGCACAATCAGGAATTCTGGAATCAAGCACACGAAGGTGATGTAGATAGCGCCAATCATGGTCAACCGCGATACTACGCCATCGATGTACTTGGCACTCTGGGCACCGGGCCGAATTCCGGGAATAAACGCTCCTGATTTCTTCAGGTTGTCAGCAATGTCGACCGGGTTAAATACCAGGGCAGTATAGAAAAAACAAAAGAAGATTATCATGCCGCCATACAGGAAGGTATAAATCGGCTCGCCTGGCTGAAGCTTGGTCGCAATATCCGTCATCCAGCCCATGCTTTCTGACTGGCCAAACCAACTGCCCAGGCTGGCAGGGAATAAAATCAGGCTGGAAGCAAAAATTGGCGGAATAACGCCCGCCATGTTGAGCTTGAATGGCAAATGGGATGATTGCCCCGCAATCATCTTTCGACCCTGCTGTCGTTTTGCATAGTTCACAGTTATTCGCCGTTGGCCGCGCTCCACGAAAACCACAAAATAAGTTACAGCCAGAGCACCAACGAAAAGCATTAAAACCAATCCGCCGGACAAGGCTCCGGTTCGAGCCAGCTCCAGAGTACCGGCAACTGCAGAAGGAAGGCCAGCCACAATCGAGGCAAATATGATCAGTGAAATACCATTACCGAGGCCACGTTCACTGACCTGTTCACCCAGCCATACCAGAAACATGGTACCAGCGCACAATGTAGCAGCTGCAACGATTTTGAAACCAATCCCCGGAATCAGGATAACTGGGGAACCCGCAACTTGCTGACTTTCAATGGCTACGGAAATGCCAACACCCTGAAATAATGCCAGTACTACCGTAAAGTAACGGGTGTACTGGGTTATTTTTCGTCGCCCTGCTTCGCCTTCCTTGTTCAATTGCTCCAGGGAGGGTATTACTGCCTTCATCATTTGCATGATGATGGATGCAGAGATATATGGCATTACCCCCAGGGCAAAGATCGAAAGGCGACTCAAGGCGCCTCCCGAGAACATATTGAAGATATCGATAATCGACCCTCGGGTCTGCTCAAACAAGGCAGCCACTGCAGCAGGATCAACTCCAGGCACAGGCACATGCGTACCCAGACGAAACACCACCAGTGCTCCGAGCATGAACAGGATTCGTTGCTTTAAGTCAGATAGACTACCAAGCATGCCCGAACCCGGGACACTTTTTTTGCCTGTCTTTACCTTGGCCATCTTTCTTTATCCTAGTCCGCTTTGGACAATTCAACCTTGCCACCAGCCTTGACAATCGCCGCTTCGGCACCTTTGGTGAGTGATACGCCAACCACGGTCACGGACCTGTCGATTTGACCGCTTAAAATTACCTTGGCACTGGTAATATCGTGTCCAATCACCTTGGCCTTTTTCAGGGATTCCAGGTCAATTACTTCGCCTTCTGTCTTGTTCAATTCACCAAGACGAATCTCCGCATGATGTGAATTTGCCCGTGACCGGAAACCTCGCTTGGGCAAGCGACGCTGAAGCGGCATTTGCCCGCCTTCAAAGCCGACCTTGTGAAATCCACCTGAACGTGATTTCTGGCCTTTATGCCCACGACCGGACGTTTTACCGGTTCCGGATCCGGGGCCGAGACCCACACGCTTGCGGTCTTTTCTTGCACCGGGCCCCGGCTTGATGTGGTTGAGTTTCAAGGTTGTCATGTTGATTAATCCGCACCCAAAATCTGTATCCATGAATCATCGACAGGACGATTCAACATTCACTCCGATTCATTCCGTCTCACAATGCAGCATATAACCAATCTTGTTGATCATGCCACGGTTCTCGGGTGTATCCAGCACCTCGACAGTCTGATGCATCCGACGCAAGCCCAGTCCTCGTGCGCATGCCTGATGCCTCTTGATCCGCCCATGCATGCTTCGAACCAACGTTACTTTAAGCATTGTCTGTTTTTTCTTGGCCATTGGTCAAACTCTGATTATGTGGTGAATGAACTATTCTTATTGCTATGCCTGTTGATTCTCTTCAAGCACTTCGAATAGGTCTTTGACCTTTTTACCCCGTTTCGCCGCAATATGCTTCTTGCCTTTGAGCCGACTGAGTCCATCAATGGTTGCCCTGGAAACATTGATGGGATTAGTAGTGCCAATCACCTTGGTCAATATATTCTCGATGCCTGCCGCCTCTAGCACCGCACGCATCGTACCACCTGCAATAATCCCGGTACCATCTGCTGCAGGACGCATAATTACCTTGGCTGCACCGTGGCGACCGATGATCGGATATTGAATGGTCTTGCCATTCATGCTCACCCGAAACATGTTGCGTTTTGCATCTTCCATTGCCTTTTGAACAGCAACCGGAACTTCACGAGCCTTGCCACGTCCAATTCCGACACGGCCATCTCCATCACCCACAACAGTTAATGCCGAAAATCCGAAAATCCGCCCCCCTTTTACGACCTTGGCAACACGCCGGACGTTAATCAGTTGTTCCTTAAAGTTATCCTGTGAGGGTGCATCCCTCTCTTTCGATCTAGCCATGTCTAATCATCTTGATGTTAAAAAGCGAGCCCGTTTTCCCGTGCGGCATCAGCAAATGCACGAACTCGACCGTGATAACGGTAACCTGATCGATCAAATGCAACACGCTTTACGCCTAAAGACTGTGCGTTTTTGGCAATCAAGGCACCTACCGCCTGGGCCGCTTCACAATTCCCGCTATATTTGATTGATTCACGAATCGATGGGTCCAGTGTCGAGGCCGAGGCCAGAACTTTCCCCCCTGTCTCATCATACACCTGGGCATAAAAATGTCGTGAGGTTCGAAATACAGACAAGCGCATGGCATTATGGAGTGCAATCTTATAACGCGATCGCTTGGCACGTTTCAATCTCGCCTGATTCTTGTTCGCCATATCTCTAGGTCTCTAACTACCGAAATCCAGTGCCTACTTCTTCTTGGCCTGTTTTCGTACAATATACTCATCAGCATACCGAACTCCCTTGCCCTTATAGGGTTCGGGTGGACGGAATGCCCTGATTTCAGCGGCTACTTGTCCGACGATCTGCTTGTCTATGCCGCTGACGACAATTTCCGTTTGACTGGGTGTGTTCGCCTCAACCCCTTCTGGAAGTGCATAGGTAATTGGATGCGAATAACCTAGACTCAAATTCAGGTTTCTCCCTTGAGCCTGAGCCCGATAACCCACACCGGTAATCAATAGGCGCTTGCTAAAGCCCGACGAGACACCGGTAACCAGGTTGTCCAGTAGAGCCCTAGTGGTTCCCCACATCGACCGCAGCTGCTTATCGACCTCGGAGTCCCTGGCATCGATTTCGACAGACAGATCTGCCTCGTTTTTCCTGATGGCTATGCCCGGAAACAACTTGAAACCGGACTCGCCTTTTGGCCCCTTGGCAATTACCTGCCCATTCAAAATATCAACGGTCACCCCAGATGGGATACTAACCGGTACTTTCGCTATTCGTGACATGAGAATTTTCTCAACTCTGGCTTGTCTGGTAATCGGATCTCATGTCCCGTCAAAATACCGTACATACAACCTCACCACCGACCCCGGCCTGACGTGCCTGTTTATCGGACATGAGACCTTGTGAGGTAGATATCAGTGCCACACCCAGTCCATTTTTAACCAAGGGCACCTGATCGCCAGATACATAGACCCGGCAACTTGGCAAACTCACGCGCTTGATCTCCTCAACCACTGGCTCGCCTCGATAATATTTCAACTGGATTTCCAGGTTTCGTTTTGCACCCTCACCTTCCACGCTGTATCCACTGATATAGCCTTCATCCAGAAGTACTCTGGCTATTGCGGTTTTGCTTTTTGATGCGGGAATTGATACCGACTCCTTTGAAGATCGAAACGCGTTTCGGATACGAGTCAACATATCGGCAATGGGATCAGACATACTCATACTTCATACTCCGGTTTCATGTACTGGATTTACCAGCTAGACTTCACCACGCCAGGGGCTTCACCACGCATGATGACCTCCCTGAGCTTGTTCCGACTGAGGCCAAACTTTCGGTAATACCCCCTTGACCTTCCGGTAATGCCGCAACGATTTCTACCCCGGGAAGGACTTGAATCGCGTGGAAATTTCTGCAGGTCAAGCATGGCCTGGAACTGCTCTTCCATATTCAGTTCCGGATTGGTCACTCTAGCCTTGACTCCGTTCCGTTTATCTGCATGGGCTTCAACCAGCTTCCGCCGTTTCACCTCGCGTGCAATCATTGATTTTTTGGCCATGGAAATTCCTACCGTTAATTCTTCAATGGAAAATTGAAAGCCCTGAGCAATGACTCTGCTTCACGATCACTGGTTGCCGACGTAGTGATACAGACATCCAGACCCCGCAATGCGTCAATGTTGTCGTAGTCGACTTCGGGGAAAACAATTTGCTCCTTGATACCGAACGAATAGTTTCCCCGGCCATCAAATGACTTGTCTGGCAATCCTCGAAAATCGCGAACACGCGGAATTGCGACCGAGATCAGGCGATCCAGAAATTCATACATTCGGTCCTTTCGCAAAGTTACCTTGGCACCTATTGGCCAACCTGTGCGTATCTTGAAGTTCGCTTCAGAACGCTTGGCCTTGGTAAGCACGGGTTTCTGTCCCGAGATCTTTTCCAGATCAGACAGGGCACTCTGCAATACATTCTTGTTGGCGACAGCCTCACCAAGTCCCATATTCAAGGTGATCTTGGTAATCCGAGGGACCTGCATCGCACTCGCATACGAGAATTCTTCCTGCAAACCCGGAAGAATGTCTGCTTGATATTTTTCTTTCAGTCTAGGCATGTTCATGTACCTTATATCGATCAACCAATATCAACAACTTCCTGATTGGATTTGAAGAACCGGACCTTTTTGCCGTCTTCAAGCGTTCGAAAGCCAACGCGGTCCGCTTTTTTGGTGGTCGGATTGTAAAGAGCAAGATTGGAAAGGTGAATGGGCGCTTCCTGTTGGACAATTCCGCCTTTTTCATTCTTGTTCGGGTTGCCCTTTTTGTGCTTCTTGACCAGATTTACATCGTTCACATAGGCTCGACCATCTCCAGTCAAACGAAGTACCTGGCCTCGCTTGCCCTTGTATCGCCCTGAAATCACGATCACATCATCGCCTTTGATTATTCTTTTCATATGAATATCCAGTCACATTAACGGCCAAATTCCAATTACAGGACTTCCGGGGCCAGAGAAATAATTCTCATGAATTTTTCCGAACGCAATTCACGAGTAACCGGACCGAAAATACGCGTGCCAATCGGCTGATGAGCGTTATTCAACAACACTGCTGAATTCCGGTCAAAGCGAATCAGGGAGCCATCAGGTCGCCGCACGCCACTTTTCGTTCTGACTATAACCGCATCATAGACATCCCCTTTTTTTACCCGGCTGTTGGGCATGGCCTCCTTAATGGTAATCTTGATAATGTCACCAATTCTGGCATAGCGACGTTTCGCCCCCCCCAGAACCTTGATACACATCACTTTTCGGGCACCGCTATTGTCGGCAACCGACAGCATGCTCTGCATCTGAATCATAACTTGTTTCCCCAGTCCCTATTGAACATGTGATACCACTTTGACCAGACGCCAGCATTTGGTCTTGGAGACCGGGCGGCAGGATTCGATACTGACCACATCACCCACTGTAGACTCATTGTGCTCATCATGCACATGAAGCTTGTTTGAGCGTTTGATGTATTTCTTGTATAGAGAATGCTTGACCTTGCGCTCAACCAGTACAACGATACTCTTTTGACCCGACTTGCTGACCACATTTCCACGAATTTGACGTTTGGCATAAGCCTCATTGCTCGCATCGATTGATGCCGACTCATTCCCGGCTGGTTCTGGACTCGCAGATTCGAATACAGGTTCTGCCTCGGCCGGAGCAGTTTCAGTCTTGGGACTGGCCTCTGCTTCGACTGGCTCTTTCTCCCCTTCGGGTGCAGCCTCCGCGTTATCGATCACCTGTTCCGCTAATTCCCCGGTATCGGGCAGACTCGATTCTTTCGCTGAAGCCTGCTCGCTTCCAGCACTTCTTGAGAGTTTTTCTTCAATCTGCAGGCTCAAGACAGCAGCTTCTTCCGCTGTAAACTGGTACTGGCCGGATGGCTCGGCTGTCCCTTCAGCCTCCTGAATGTCACGAACATGCTTGCGAAGGACACGAGACACTAACTCGGGGTTCCGGTCAGGCAGTAACGAATCACACAAGTCCCGAATCTTGTATTGCTTTTCCGCATCAAGATACCCAAACCGCTCACAGGCCTGCTGGATGGTTGCCTCGTCGAACTTCGCAGTCGTTGTTTTTGATTCTTTGCTCATTGGATTTCCTAACTCTGCTGTTTCGCTTTTTCATTCAAGACAGTCTTTATTCGGGCAATGTCTTTTCTGACCTGGGAGAATTCCGCAATATCCGCGAGCTGATCAGTACTTAGCTGAAAACGCAAATTGAACTGCTTCTTTCGAAGACCAATCAAATCAGACTTGAGATCCTCAACGCTCTTGGTTCTGAGTTCCGATGCCTTCATTAGCCTACCTGCCGCTTTGCGAAATTCGTTTGCACGGGCAACTTGGCACTGGCGCGTCGAAAAGCCTCACGGGCCAGACTTTCATTGACCCCCTCGATTTCATACAGCATCGTACCGGGTTGCACCAATGCTACCCAGAATTCAGGATTGCCTTTCCCCTTGCCCATACGCACTTCAAGCGGCTTCTTCGAAATAGGCTTGTCCGGGAAAATACGGATCCAGAGTCGACCACCCCTTTTCACATGTCGGGTAATGGCTCGACGCCCAGCTTCGATTTGTCGTGCCGTCAGCCTTCCTCGGGTATTTGACTGCAAGCCGAATTCACCGAAACTCACTCGATTACCGCGAGTAGCCAAGCCCCGGTTTCGGCCTTTGTGCTGCTTTCTGAATTTGGTTCTCTTGGGTTGAAGCATTGTATTAGGCTCCCGGCGCTGTCGCGGTTTCTGCTACATCGGGCTTGACCGGGTCTTCGTCGAAAATTTCACCCTTGAAGATCCATACCTTGACGCCAAGAATTCCGTAGGTAGTCAACGCTTCATGAAAGCCATAGTCAATGTCGGCACGCAACGTATGCAACGGTACCCGACCTTCACGATACCATTCGCTCCTGGCGATTTCAGCACCGTTCAACCTACCTGAAATCATGATCTTGATGCCTTCGGCACCTAGCCTCATGGCATTTTGCACCGCCCGCTTCATGGCACGGCGAAACAGGATTCGTTTTACCAACTGCTGGCAAATACTTTCCGCAACCAGTTTGGCATCCACCTCCGGCTTTCGTATTTCTTCGACAGCAACCTGGACATGACCGCCGTTGATCTGACTCAGTTGATGTCGGAGCCGTTCAATGTCTTCGCCTTTTTTTCCGATAACGATTCCCGGACGTGCCGTGTAAATTGTCACGTTCAGGTTCTGGGCCGGCCTCTCGATAGTAATACGACTGACCGCAGCATTGGCATTCGCCAACTTGCGGTTCAGAAAATCCCGAATCTTGAGGTCACTGGCAAGGGTTGTCGCATAGTTGCGTTTGGTGGCAAACCATTTGACATTCCAATCCTTGACTATCCCAAGGCGAAATCCGGTAGGCTGTACTTTCTGCCCCATATTCTTGTCCGATAATTCAGTTAAAAACGTTTCTTGTGATGCGGGTTTGGACCGTCACTGACCGAAACCGTGATATGGCAATTCCGCTTGAAGATGCGTGTTCCACGTCCCTTGGCCCGGGCACGAAAGCGCTTCATGGTCGGTGCCTCGTCTACCATGATCTGGCTGACCCATAGTTCGTCGATATCCGCATTATTGTTATGTTCGGCATTGGATATTGCCGACTCCAGGGTCTTGCGAACCGGCAAGGCTGCCTTTCTATTGCTGTGTTTCAATAGATCTATGGCCCGCTCAATCGGCAGGGTTCTTACCTGATCGGCGAGCAAGCGGGCTTTTTGTGGTGAAAGCCTGACATATTTGGCAACGGCACTGACCTGCATCTTATCTTTACCCCTTGAAAAATCGAATGAATCCTTCTTAGATACTTATCTGGTTTTCTTGTTCGCAATATGACCGCGAAAAGTGCGTGTCGGAGCGAACTCGCCTAGCTTGTGCCCCACCATGTTCTCGGTAATCAGAATCGGCACATGCTGACGGCCGTTGTGTACCGCAATGGTCAAGCCGACAAATTCAGGCATAACCATGGATCGCCTTGACCATGTCTTGATGGGGCGGCGTGAATTTTCCGATCGGGCCTGTTCGACATGCGACCATAGATGATGATCAACAAATGGCCCCTTTTTAATGGATCGTGGCATATTTATTTCTTCCGTCTACGAATGATCATGGACGATGAGGCTTTTTTGGAACGCGTGCGGTACCCTTTGGTTGGGACACCCCATGGAGATACCGGATGGCGCCCACCCGAAGTACGACCCTCACCGCCGCCATGCGGGTGATCAACCGGATTCATGGCAACCCCACGAACCGTAGGCCGAACACCGCGCCAGCGTTTGGCACCGGCCTTACCCAGTTTTTGCAGACTGTTCTCGGAATTACCAACCTGACCGATGGTTGCACGGCAGTCCAGATGTGCTCTGCGCACCTCACCCGAACGCAAGCGTAGCTGTGCATAGGCACCCTCCTTTCCAAGCAATTGCGCATACGAGCCGGCTGAACGTGCGAGCTGGGCACCCTTGCCAGGCTTCATTTCGACGCAGTGAATGAGGGTTCCATCCGGAATATTCCGAATCGGCATGGCATTGCCAATACTGTACCCACTTCGAGGCCCGGACATTACGGTATCTCCCGGGTTGAGACCACGCGGAGCAATAATGTATCGATACTCACCGTCCCTATAGGAGAGCAATGCGATGTGTGCACTCCGGTTTGGATCATGTTCCAGCCGTTTTACGACCGCCGGCACGCCATCCTTGTTCCGCTTGAAATCAATGATCCGGTATTTTCGCTTATGTCCGCCGCCTCTATGCCGCACAGTTATCCGACCGCTGTTGTTTCGACCGCTTATCGCTGTTTTTGGTTCGACAAGCGTGCGGTGCGGACTGCCCTTGTGCAGGTCAGGGTTGACTGCCTTTACCATGCCGCGGCGACCGGGGCTTGTTGGATTTTGTTTTACTAGTGCCATTCTTGCTCTATTCCAAATCGGTAATGATTCCGATTACGCCTCTATGTTGTGGAAATCAAAATCCTGACCGGGTTCCAGACAGACATAAGCCTTCTTCCAGTCATTTTGTTTGCCCTTTATACGGCCAAAACTCTTGGCTTTGCCACGCACATTGGCAATCTGAACCCGCTTTACCCTTAAATTGAACAAGGCCTCTACAGCAGTCTTAACCTCAATCTTATTGGCGTCGGGCAAGACCTTCAACACCATTTGGCCTTTTTCGCCTGCATCCGTTGATTTCTCGGAAATCAACGGTTCCAGAATTACCTGGTAAAGTCTTTCCTGATTCATCTTCATTGACCAGCTATTGCAATACCTTATCGACTGCCTTGATGGCATCAGCAGTCATAATCACTTTTTCATGTGAAATCAGACTGACCGGATTCAGGTTTTGTGAAGTACTGACGGATACACTCGGCAGATTGCGCGAAGATAACTCTACATTACGATCTGCTTCCGACAGCACAATCAGGCATCCAGGCGCATCCATCGGTTTTAGAACTTCATTCAATGCCTTGGTTTTTGGCTCATCCATGGTCAGCCCGGGAATCACGATCAAGCGGTCCTGACGATTCAACTCGGAGAGAATTGAACGCATGGCGGCTCGATACATTTTTCGGTTGACCTTATGCGAAAAATCACGCGTTGAAGCCGGAAATGCCCTGCCACCTCCACGGAACAAGGGACTTCGCAAGGTTCCGGCACGAGCCCTGCCACTACCTTTTTGTCGCCAGGGCTTGGAGCCACCACCCCGAACTGCCGAGCGGTTCTTCTGGGCACGGGTTCCCTGACGTCCTCCTGCCTGATACGCAACTACCACCTGGTGTACCAGGGTTTCATTGAATTCAACGCCAAACGCAGTATTAGAAACCGAAACCGTTTTTGGACTGGCCTCGGTATCTTTGGTCACCGGGATAATGGGTAGTTCAATCGGCATTCCTTTCACCTTCAGAATTCTCTGGGTCTTCAAGTTCTTCAGCCCTTTCGGATGATTCCGTCGCTACTGGTTCAGAAGCGTGGGTGATATCCGTATCGCCAGCCGCAGCAGGTTCCGAGTCCTCTGCATCAGCATGCACCGGAACCCCGGTATCGACATTTTTCCGTTCGTCTCCCGTTTCATCAGCCTTGAAGGTCTCCTGATGCTGGACCTCGGTGGCTACTGGCGCTTCAGGTTCAACTGGGTCCGGAGGGTCCGTCACGTCTGCAACATCAGGCATTTCGGAAATGCGAGATAGAATATTCATTCTCTCCTTACTCTTGACGGCTGGCCTGACAATTACATCAGAACCCCTGGATCCTGGAATAGACCCGGAAATCAACACGATATTCCGTTCGCCATCCACCTTCACAATGTCCAGGTTTTGTTGAACGACGTTCTGATCGCCCTGATGACCTGCCATCTTCTTGCCCTTGAACACTCGACCCGGGTCCTGTGCATTACCAATCGATCCCGCCAGTCGATGTGCTTTTGAATTGCCGTGGGAAGCACGGCCCCCGCCAAATCCATAGCGTTTCATGACGCCGCTGAACCCCTTGCCGATCGAGCGACCGCTGACATCAACCTTCATTCCTTCCTTTAATAGACCAACAGTCAGTTCGTGGCCCGCTGAAACTTCAGACTCCTGATCCAGCGGAAACTCCCAGACACCGCGACCCGGCTCTACAGCGGCTTTTGCAAAATGCCCCTTCATGGGTTTACTGATTCGATTCGGTCTTCGCTCTCCAGTGGTAACCTGGATTCCGTCATAACCGTCGACATTCTTGGTCCGCACCTGAGTCACCCGGTTTGGCAATATCTCGACAAC
>VXPI01000017.1 GCA_009839585.1 Gammaproteobacteria bacterium | reverse complement strand
CATGCCAGTCAAGGACTTGTCGCTCAAATCAGGCGCCTTTCGGCTGGAAGTTCAGATTAACGGAACAACTCCCGCATTTTCCAAAGTTTATGCATTATTGCATGTCAGGTTGAACGCCCTGAAAGATCTAGAGTTGCCGATTGCCGCAAGACATTCGGCTTCAATGGGGAAACCCGCCCCTGGGGAATCACTGATGGGCCCTGATAATTCCCTGCTTGCCAATACTGGCCAAAATAGTCTTTTGTACAGCCTCTGCTTCCTCTCTGGAATCAAAAGGCCCAATTGAGACCACAAACAGGCCTTCCCGGGGCTCCGATGCCGATCTCGGATAGAGTTCAAGCCCCAGATTTGCAAGTTCGAATCGCAAACTGATCGCATTGGCCTGTTCAGAGAAAGCACCAACCTGAACTAGGTATTGAATTGATACGTCATTCTGGTAATTGCCGGTGGTTCCCCCCAATCCACCTTCCGGAAAAACTGCAGTAATGGTCACACGCGCCGTGCCCTTTTGAACAATGTCGAGCTTGGTTGCCGCTGCATAGGAAAGGTCCACAACGCGCTCCCTCAGGAACGGGCCGCGATCGTTCACCTTGACCACCACGGCACGCTGGTTTTCATGGTTAAAAACCCGGACCCAGGTTGGCAATGGCAATGTGGGGTGGGCTGCCGTCATTGCGAACATGTCATAGGGCTCGCCGCTTGATGTCCGCTTGCCGTGGAACTTCTTTCCATACCACGATGCATACCCGGTTTGCTCGAATCCGCGTGCTGATTCCATTGGCACATATCGCTTGCCAAATACCTCGTAGGGATTATTTCCGGTACGTGATCGAGGTGCATTTTGCGGGACGGCATCCGGAATTCGTGCAATGTCGACAGTTTCGCTTGGCGGACCGTCGTCCTTGTAGTAACCACCGCCACTGTAACTTGCCGGCGAGGCCTTTTGGGAGGGGATGGACGTACCACTGCGGCTTAATATCTCCGGAAGGTTGGGGCTGCAGCCCACCAGGACCGTAAGAGACAGGTAGAAAAAAAAACGAGCAGAGCCGGGTAGCTGCATAAGCGGTTAACAATATTGGGGGTTGGTCGGATTGACGGGTTTACGGAAAATATTCGGCCAGTATTCTGCCCGAAACGGTGCGTTGATTCCTGAAGACTGGCAAAAATTATAACTGATCGCCGTAGAAAAAATTCCTGTTGATATGGTTATGATAAGATACAGGTGACAATAGAAACTGAACATGCAAATACAATGTCAAAGTCATTTCCAGCAAGGTATTGGATGAACCAGATTCATTGCGGGGACTGCTTACAGGTAATGAAGCGGATGCCTGACAACTGTATTGACCTGATTGTTACCTCTCCACCTTATGCAGACGCAAGGGCTCATACTTATGGAGGTATTCCCGCCGAGCAATATGTCGACTGGTTCAGTGTACGCGCTACGCAAATGAAGCGGATTCTAAAACCCACTGGCTCCTTTGTCCTGAATATCAAGGAGAAAGCAGTAGACGGAGAGAGGCATACCTATGTTCTGGACTTGATTCTGGAACTAAAGCGTGAGGTGGGTTTTCGATGGGTTGAAGAATATATATGGCATAAAACAACATCAGCACCGGGCAAATGGAAATATCGCTTCAGGGATTCATGGGAAAGAATGCTTCATTTTAGCAAGACAAAAGACTTCAAGATGAACCAGGACGCTGTAAAGGTCCCAATTGGGGACTGGACAGAATCCCGATTAAGGAACATGAGCAAAAATGACCGTGAACGCCGTAATTCAGCTACGGAATCAGGTATCGGTCGGAAGATCTCGGCTTGGGAAGGCAAGGATACGGTATATCCGTCAAATGTCCTGCATAAATCGCCAGTTGCTCACAACACTGGGCATAGTGCGCCTTTCCCTGACTGGATGCCGGAATTCTTTATCAAGCTGTTTACTGATGAAGAGGATATTGTGCTTGATCCCTTTTTAGGAAGCGGTACTACTTTCAGGGTTGCGAGTAGGTTGAACCGAATACCCGTTGGAATTGAAATCAAAGAGGACTATATCGAGAAGACTGCATCATGAGCAAACTAGGCTGGATTAGCGATAATGACCTAATCAATGTTCTTGATGAACTACTGGACAGATCAGGTAATGCCATCGATGAATCATCGAAACGACTAACAAAAAATGTCCAAGATCCTTTTGCTTCGCTTGTAATGGCGAAAGTGGCAGAAATAACAGACCCGGAGGTTCTTCATAATTTGCAACTCAGTATTTCCGCATCTCAGGGAATATCTGGTGCAATAGGTCATTTTCATCAAAGGATATTAGCCTGTGTCGATGGCTTTGTTGACCATGACACCGGATATGCCCTTGAGAACGAGCAGGAAAAAATTATTGCAGAAGTCAAAAACAAGCATAACACCATGAACGCCACTAACATGAGAAAGGTGGTCAGTGATCTAGAAACAGCACTTCGCCAGAAAAGAGGGAAATGGAGAGGTTATTTGGTGATTATCGTCCCCAAAAAGCCACATCGATATACTAAATCGCTCTCTTCATCAAAAAATGTAATTGAAATAGATGGAGCATCATTTTATGAGTTGGCAACCGGACATAAAACGGCATTAAGGGATCTTTATGATGTCGTTGAAGAAATGATATTAGAGAAACATTTGAAACTGGGGTATGGGCCAAAAAGCAACGATGTGAAATTAAGAAATTACTGCAGGCAAATTGTTGATAACAGCCTGCCAAAATGAGTCATGAAAACGCACGGGGAGGCTGTCACAAAACTTGCCCTCAGAGCCAAAATGTGTAGCGAGCATGACTGACGCACTCGTTTCCTCAAGCAACCGATTTAGTCGTACGGAGCAAATCGAATACCCGACTCGGAGATTGGGTAAGGGATAACAAGGCAACAAGTATATCCTCTCACCCCAATGAAGCACCTTTCTCGGTTGAACGAATACGTCAAAAACTGTAGATGAAATCTGCGAAACAGTAAAGTAACGCGCACTGGATTTCCCGGGAAGGCAGACCGACGCCAACAATTGCTGAATCTGTGGATTCAGCAAACATATAGCAGGAATCAGAGGCTCTGGATGTTACAGCCCCACCACCGAATTGCCATCTACATGGAGGAAAACCTCGATTCAGATTTTGGGAAAATGGGGTTTGGCGTTATGCGTTTCAGCAAAAATACAATCACCTGTGTCATTGACTCGGCAAATGCCGGGAAAACCGTAAGGGAGGTCTCCTCACTCCCTTTTGACTATCCCGTACTTCAGGATATCGATCAGGCCGCACAAACCGGTGCCAATGTTCTGGTTATCGGCATCGCTCCATCCGGTGGACGCATTCCGGATAGCTGGCTGGAACCGCTGAACAATGCCATTCAACTCGGCATGAGTATTGTCAATGGCCTCCACGACCCATTGCATGAGAGACTCGGCAACAATCTCAAATCCGGACAATGGATATGGGATGTTCGCCAGCCTGCCTTTACACCGGCCATTGCCAGCGCTAAAGCTGCCTCACTCCCCAACAAACGCATTCTTATGGTTGGAACCGATATGGCAATCGGCAAGATGACCGCAGGACTTGAGATCTGGAAGTGGATTCAAAACCAGCACCCGAATCTGAACCCTGAATTTTTGGCGACCGGGCAAATCGGCATCACCGTCACCGGAAAAGGCATTCCACTGGATGGTTTCAAGCTGGATCACGCCTGCGGTGCTGTAGAGGCCCTGGTGATGGGAGCGGCAGATGCCGATATTGTCATTGTTGAAGGACAAGGTTCCCTGTTGCATCCCGGAAGTACGGCTACTCTCCCCCTGATGCGAGGGGCCTGTCCGACACATCTAGTCATGTGCCATCGGGCCAGCATGACATCACTACGCATATCGGGGAAGATAACGATTCCACCGCTAAAGCCGTTTATTCAACTGAATGAACAAGTCGCATCAGCCTGTGGATCCCTGACGAGTGCATCAACGATTGGGATCGCACTGAATACCTCGCTACTTGACGAAGCGAATGCATATCAGGCAATAGAAGATCTGGAAGTTGAGACCGGTTATCCTGTCCAGGATGTGGTGCGCTTCGGTGCAGGCAAGCTCGCCTCCTTGATCGTCCAGTAATCCCCTCTATCGAAAATTCCCTGTATAACGGGGATTCTTGAAGGGGCCCCCCACAATACATGCCCTGATCTCATGATTCAGCAGATTGGCCAGGAAGGTATGCTTCCTCTTTTCGACCTTGAATGTCGGATACATCGAAAGTCTGGAAATTCCTGCTTCCGGTTTGTTCGGCACTGTTGTCAGCGGTACAGATGGCTACCCGGGGAATTGCCATGGACCTGAAGGGGATTGATGTGGATAAATTTGCCTTGGCATCCAATAGCCATTCACGCCTCTTCCGATTTTGCAGCCCGGACCGTAATGATGACTCCCGCAGTAATGATGATAATAATTCCGGTTACTGCAATCGTATCAAGCACCTCATTCCAGATTATCCATCCCCAGAACCCGGCGAATACAATGAAACTGTATTCAAACACTGCAATGTAAGTCGGCTCGGCAATCTGGTAAGCCCGTATCAACCCGGAGACGGCAATCAAGGACCCAATTCCCTGAATCATAGTCCAGAACAGGAATTTACCACTCGGAGTCACCCAGCCAGTGCTGACAAAGGGAACTTCGGTACTCATACCCTGAAGAGAAGGAAAAACACTCAACAGGACAACGCCCAGCAATCCCAGCACACCGGTAGCAAGAAAAAATCCGAACAGCAGTACCAGCGTATCCTCATTTGCGCATTTGTACCTTGTCACAAGCTGGCCGAGCGCATACATTATCCCAGCCAGTGCTGGCACCAGAGTGAGGATGCTCAAATCCTGGAGATCGGGTTTCAGGACGAGAGTGATGCCGACAAACCCGGAAATTACGGCCAGAATCCTCCAGCCTCCGATTCGTGTCCCGAAAATCAGTACCGAAAAAATCAGCAGGAATATCGGGGAAGCAAACAAGATCGCACCGGCAATGGCAATCGGCAGAAAGGAGATCGCAATGAAGTAAACCAGTATTGCGGCGGCCGTCAGCGTTGACCGGAGTGTCACCCACCAGAAATGGCTGGTACGAAGCTGGCGCCTACGATAGACGAAATAGCCTGAAATCAACAGGCAGGTGAACAGGGCCCGCATCAGGTAAAACTGCCAGACTCCACCTTCATCGGCGATGAATCGGATGAAATTATCCACCAGACCAATTACCGACATGCTGCCGATCAGCATCAGTCCGCCACGCAGGGTTGCAGAACTCTTGAATATCACCGGTCCGTCACCTGGTCATGCATTGTCCAACCCATTTTAAAAATCCAGAAACAGGCAGAATCCCCTACAACCCCGCAACGATGAAATCACGAATAACCCAAGGCATGGCAATCTGCTCTCGGCGTGGTGAGTGTACAACAATGCGGCATTCGGATTCTCCAGCATTTGAACGCGTATTCTGCTATCGTGAATAGTCTCAGCACCAGCACTCTCGCCTTCCCATGATTGAACTCTGGATACCGATTACTGTCATAGCCGGATTCTTTCAGAATCTACGGTCTGCTATCCAGAGAAAACTCAAGGACGATCTCTCGACAATCGGTGCTGCATATTCGCGCTTTATCTACGCACTTCCGATAGCACTTGCCTATCTCATCATGGTACTCAAGGCCGGCAACCTACCGACGCCCGAACCCAATACCCGATTCCTGATTTTCTGCCTGACTGGCGGGATTAGCCAGATCCTATTTACCTTGTCCCTACTCTGGACATTCACCTACAGGAGTTTTGCCGTCGGCACGACCTTTTCCAAACTGGAAGTTATCATGGTAGCAATTGTTGCAGCCCTGGTCCTCGGTGAAACCATCAGCCAGTGGGCGATATTTTCGATTGGAATTTCATCTCTGGGCGTTCTGGCCCTGTCGATGGGCGAGCGAAACCTTGCCGTCTCATCATTAGCCCAGGGCTTGTTCAGCAAAGCCACCCTGCTTGGGCTCACGACAGCTTGCCTGCTCGGCGCCTCCTCTGCACTGTTTCGGGGGGCAACACAGGCACTTGACTATGAACCTTTTTATGCAAACGCCGCCTACACACTTGTAGTCTCGCTGATTATGCAGACCCTGCTCATGGGGATTGGCATACTGATTGTAGACCGCGCAAGCCTGATCTCGGTATTTCGACACTGGCGCTGGGGCGGCTTGGCGGGCGTTGCCGGGGCCTGTGCCAGCATTTGCTGGTTTACCGCATTCACATTGCAAAAAGCGGCCTTTGTTCGGGCACTAGGGCAAATCGAACTGGTATTTACCTTCCTCGCGACCTTGTTCTATTTTCGCGAAAAAGTCACCGGCAAGGAAATCATCGGGGTCGTTCTGATTACAGCCGGAATACTCTTGCTGTTGTTGCTCGGCTAAATGCTATCCCACAGGATATGCAACCCGCAGGGATGTCGATACAAGCGCGGTTGACTCAAAAGATCAACTCAAGCACTTCCTGGTAGTGCGAGACAAAACTGATGGTTAGACCATTCAGAATATAGTCTGGCAATTCCTCATAGTCTCCCTGATTTTTGCTCGGCAGGATTATATTGCGGATTTTCATGCGTCGTGCCGCCACGAGCTTCTCGCGAATCCCGCCAACCGGCAACACCTGTCCAGTCAGGGAGAGCTCCCCGGTCATCGCAAGATTCCTCCTGATCCTCCTGCCCCGTGCCAGAGACACCAGAGCCGATGCAATGGTAATCCCAGCGCTTGGCCCGTCTTTTGGGGTGGCTCCTGCAGGCACATGCAGATGGATCATGGATGATTCAAAGAATTGGCTATCCACTCCCAATGACTCCGCATTGCCAATCACGTAACTGTAGGCGATTTCGGCAGATTCCTTCATGATATCGCCAAGGTGTCCAGTCATCCGAAACCCCCGACTGAATGCATGGGCACAGGTTGCCTCAATGTCCAGAGTACTCCCGCCCAATGCTGTCCAGGCCAAGCCTCTTACCACACCCACTCCGACAATCAGGTTCTCTTTTTCAAATCGAGGTTTACCCAGATAATCTTCAAGGTCAGCGGCCTTGACATGCACTGGCGGGGGATGATCATCAAGCAGCTTCATGACGGATTTTCGGACGATCGTGCCGATCATCTTCTCCAGTCTTCGAACCCCGGCCTCTCGAGCATATCCATCAACGATCTTGCGGATTGCGCTCGAGTCAATGCGTAATTGGCCACGCTTTTTGAGTCCAGCCGAAGTGATTTGTTTTGGCAATAGGTGCTTTCGGGCAATTGCGACTTTCTCATCGGTCAAATAGCCCGACAACCGGATTTCCTCCATACGATCCAGTAATGGCCCCGGTATTGTATCGATCTGGTTAGCGGTACAGATAAAGAGCACATTCGACAAATCGACCCTGACATCAAGATAATGATCAAGATATTCCTTGTTCTGTTCGGGGTCCAGGACCTCGAGCAGTGCATGAGCCGGGTCCCCACGATAAGAAGCCCCGACCTTGTCAATTTCATCAAGCATGATCACCGGATTGGATGTGCCACACTCCCTCAAGGCCTGCACGAATTTACCGGGCATTGAGCCAATGTAGGTACGACGATGACCCTTGATCTCTGCCTCATCACGCATCCCTCCTAACGAGAACCGATAAAACTTTCTTGCCAGAGTATTCGCTATGGACCGGCCAAGCGAGGTTTTGCCGACCCCGGGCGGACCGACAAACAGGATAATGGATCCAGAAATCACTCCGCGCATTTTTCCAACCGCGATAAATTCCAGAATACGTTGCTTGGCTTCATCAAGTCCTTCGTGATCGGCATCCAGGATTTCTCTCCCTGTATCCAGATCAAGACGATCTTCACTACATACCCCCCACGGAACGGAAGTCAGCCAGTCAAGATAATTGCGTGTAACCGTATACTCGGGCGATCCTCTCTCGAGTATCGCCATTTTTTCCAGCTCTTCGTCGATTTTTCTGGCTGCGTGTTCCGGAACGGTGAGTTTTTCAAGCCGGCTGCGGAAGGTCTCGATTTCCGCTTCGCGGTCATCCTTCGAAATCCCGAGTTCCTTCTGGATATACTTGAGTTGCTCGCGTAGCAGGCTTTCGCGCTGATGTTGAGACAACTCGCTCTCGATATGCGTACGTATATCGGACTGGACCTTGGCAATTTCGACTTCCTTGCGCAACAATACCAGAGCCTTTTCCATCCTCGGGGCAAGATCAACAGTGTCCAGTATATCCTGCAGTTCAGGGCCATCCGCAGTGGTCATGCTGGCCCCGAAATATGCCAGCATCGAGGAATCAACCGTTCCGAAATTATTCAGGAACATTTTCAACTCTTCACCATACATCGGATTCAGAGGCAAAAGTTCCTTGAAGGTATTGAATATGGCGGTTGTATACGCCTTGATCTGGTTCGAACGCGGCGTTGTCGTTTCAGGAAAATAGTGGACCTGGGCAGTATAGGGCTTTTCGCGGCTGACCCAGTTCAGGGTTTGCATCCGTTGTACGCCCGAAATCACCATGTGAATTTGATTGTCCTGTCGCTCCAACTGATGAATTCGGCACGCCGTGCCGATTTCAGCAAAGTCGTCCACAGTAGCGGTATCCGCTCCAACATCAGCTGTATAAACCACCCCCACATAATTCATTTCCTCTTCGTAAATGGCCTTGAATGTGCTTTCCCAAACCTTAAAGTCAATCACGACAGGAATAATCTGGCTGGGAAATATCGGTTTTTTCGACACCGGCAGCATATACAGGGTACCGGGCAGAACATCGGTTGATCGAGCGATTTCGTTGACGACTTCCGGCTCCGCTTCCGGCTCGAGTTCTTTATTCATGGCGATTCATCCGGCTAGGAGGAAAGGGAATGGGTTGCAAGAGGTAATCTCACCCATAGATGGATGCATTTTTTTTAAACACAATAGGACGAGCCTCTCGCCCATTGACGGCGAGGCCAGGTCTTCTATCCAGACTCTGTCAGCACTCCGTTTTCGAGACTGAAAACGCGATCTGCCTGTCTCGCCAATGCCAGATTATGGGTGACCATAATCAAGGCAAATCCGTTCTGATCATCGTAATTCAACAAAGTATCATGGATTCGTCTGGCCGTGTTTTCATCCAGATTGCCAGTCGGTTCATCGGCCATGACGCAGGAAGGTCTGGTGACTACAGCGCGAGCGATTGCAGTGCGCTGACGCTCCCCGCCGGACAACTCCCCGGGCTTGTGATGAATACGTTCTTTCAGTCCGACACGCTCCAGAATCTCACTGGCTTGATCGAATGCTGAAATTCGATTCTCACGCCGGATAAAGAGCGGCATGGCAACATTTTCAAGGACCGTGAACTCTGGCAGAAGATGGTGAAACTGGTAGACAAAACCAAGGTGTCTATTTCGGATATACCCTCGCTTTTTCTGGGATGCGGCATTTATATCATAATCATTGATCAGCACCTGACCGCTAGTGGGCAGGGACAATCCTCCCAGAACATGCAGCAGTGTGCTCTTCCCGGACCCTGACATGCCGACAATGGCTATCCGTTCGCCACGGTACAACGCAAGATCTACCCCCTTTAGCACATCGACTGCAAGATTCCCTTCCTGAAAAGTTTTTATTACGGCTTTGCAATGCACAACCGGCTTGTTTTCCGGATTCGGCTCAGTCATAACGCAGGGCCTCGGCCGGTTCGACACGTGAAGCTCGAAGTGCAGGATAAATCGTTGCGATAAAACTCATGACCAGGGATGCCCCAATCACCACAATAACATCAAGCCATTCCAGCCGGGCAGGGAAATCGCTGATCACGTAAACATCCGAAGGGAAGAACTCTGTATTGAATAGCTGTTCAAGCCAGGGAATCAGGGTTTCCATATTCAGGGCAGTAATCACTCCGATTGTTCCGCCCACAATAACGCCAATGATTCCGATGGTAGACCCCTGAACCATGAATACACGCATAATGCTTCCTGGACTCATGCCCAGAGTCCGTAATATGGCTACATCGGATTGCTTGTCAGTCACAATCATGACCAGTGTCGAGACAAGATTGAACGCCGCAACAGCCACGATCAGCATCATCACAATGAATACTACGCGTTTTTCAATCTCAAGCGCCCGAAAAAAATTGGCATGCTCCTGAGTCCAGTCACGAACCCGGAATCCACTGCCCAGAACCTGCTGTACTTCACCTCGCAAGGCTCTGGCACGATCAATATCACGTAGCTTGAGGCGCACTCCGCTCACTGCATTGTCAATGCCGAGCACTTTCTGTAAATCTTCAATATTGACGAGTGCAATTCCGTTGTCGTATTCATACATGTCGATCTCGAACAATCCGACAACCGTAAATCGCTTCATCCTCGGTAAAATGCCAGCCGGAGTTACCTTGCCCTTGGGTGCCACCAGATTGACCTTGTCCCCGATCTCAAGTTCCAGGGACCGGGCCAGCCGTTTACCGAGAACGATGGAATAACTCCCGGGTTCCAACTCGTCCGTACTGCCTGTTACTACATGGTTCATTAACTCGGAAACCGTCTTTTCATAATCCGGATAAATTCCCCGGATTAACGCTCCCTTGACATGCTTACCGTTGGTCAACAGGCCTTGCCCCAGAACAAATGGCGCCAAGGCAGTCACATCGTCAAGATCTTGGGTGTACCGGGCAACCGGCAACCAGTTGTCAAGATAACCACTATTGGCTTGAACGGTCACGTGCGAGACCACAAATAAAATACGCTCACGGAGGTCGCTGTGGAATCCATTCATCACCGACATAATCGTGATCAAGGCCCAGACGCCCAGTATGATGCCGAGCATCGAGATTATCGAGATGAAGGAAATGAAATGATTTCTGCGTTTGGCACGAAGATAACGAAGGCCAATCGCCAGTTCGAGAGATTTGAACATTTACTCGGCAGGGGGTTGTTGGTGACGCATATGCGGAAATAACACTACATCACGAATTGATGGAGAGTCCGTTAGGATCATCACCAGACGATCAATGCCGATTCCCTCTCCCGCTGTGGGCGGCAGGCCATGCTCAAGAGCACAGATATAATCCGCATCAAAATGCATCGCTTCCTGGTCACCCGCATCTTTTTTACCCATCTGATCCTGAAATCGCTCGGCCTGATCTTCGGCATCGTTCAACTCCGAGAAACCATTGGCAATTTCCCGACCTGCCACAAAAAACTCAAAACGATCACTAGTTTCAGGCTGCTCATCATTGCGTCTCGACAACGGGGAAACTTCAACAGGATAGCCGGTGATAAAGGTCGGGTTGACCAACTTATGCTCTACGCACCTTTCGAAAATTTCCATTTGAATCTTGCCGGGACCGTCCCTGGGTCCAACCTGGATTTGCAAATGGTTGGCAAGTTCATGAATGGCCTGTTCATTATGAAGC
>VXPI01000394.1:210-11757 GCA_009839585.1 Gammaproteobacteria bacterium | reverse complement strand
GTTCATGACGTGCTCCTGATTGAAGTATTTTGATGTATTTCAGGAAGCCCCGATAGGAACTTCCTGACTCCCGTTAGCCTGCAAGTCGACTGTCATCGTATTTTCCTGATTGAGAAGGCTTGCTCGGACTGGTATATTCTGAATTTGACGGTCAGTATTTGATGGTCAGTGATTGTGACCTGACAAGACCGGTCGATCGGATGGTCGGCCATGACAACGAAATTAAAGCTTGTTGCCACCGAGGCAGACGGGGGAATCCGGATAATCACCCCCTTTTTCAAACCATTCATCCGGCGTCATGGCATGGATCGACAGAGCATGCACCGGACCGTCAATTTGACTCTTGACAAGACTGTTGACCAATCGGTGCCGAGCCACCGGGTTGTGGCTTTTGAACTGATCAGAAACAACCACAACCTTGAAATGAGACTCCGATCCTTCCGGCACATTGTGCATATGGCTCTCATTGATCAACTCAAGATGCATGGGCTGCAATTCTTCTAGACTCTCTCGCATTGAAGTCTCAACAGGATTATTGGTTGCCATAAGCGGGTACCGGATTACTGGATAACTGGAATTGATCACATTATACCGGATGGACTTTTGAACGCTTCCCCTCATTGATGGTCGCTTCCAGTGATGACCGGCCATGAACAGGGTGGGCGGAATTATCCGCCAGGCGGCTCCTTGATCTCAAATATAGAATCCATGCCCCGCTTTGAGCTTACAATCCTGAGCGGAATACGTTTTGCATCGTTCGTCAGCCATACGCTAACCTGACGCCCACTCTCGCCAGATTTGTTTCGAGTCACTTTCAAGGCATCGTATTGCTTCCCCTGCAAGGTGATCGTCTCTTCCTGGGGGGCTTCATAATGGTACAGGCTGGCTTTCGTGTGACCCACAATCAGTACGCTTGTTCCCGCAAGCGATTCAGGGTCGGCTGTCGACATTACGATCGGAAAATCCAGAGTGTCGAATTTCACGTCAGCCGGAATCGTTATGCTCTCTTGCCCCGGGTATTGAATAACCCCTTTCTCCCGGTCAATCACGTAACTGGAAACAATCTCCGAACTCCCCAGATTGCTTGCCTCCCCGCTGACCAGAACCAGTTGTCCGTGGTCCATATGGAACCGGTTCCGGATAATGTATTCATCCAGAAACAGCCGCGCCAGTGCATTGCTGATCTTGAGGCTGGAGATAACCAGCACTGCATTCCCTTGACTGGACACATTGACTTCTAGCTCGCCAATTGGAGTATTGTTGCCATAAGTTACCGTATAGGTAAAAACTTCGCGCTCGAGCATCGCCTGAAAGGCACGGTTATGCGAATCCCCGGAAAAAGCCGGGATCGACAAACCCGAAGCCAGCAACACGATCAGCAGGGTGAGGGTTTTTCCTCTCATATTCCTTACCGGCATCCTGGATTATCGAAACTGATTTCTCCCTCGATAAACTGCCTGATTGCCTCGGGGTAGATGATATGTTCCTGCTCAAGAACCCGGTGGGCAAGCTCCTCGGCATCGTCTCCGGAACAGACCTGCACTCTGCCTTGTATGATGATGGGGCCATCATCGAGTTTCGGAGTCACGAAATGAACGGTTGCACCATGCTCGGAGTCCCCGGCATCAAGCACCCGCTGATGAGTATTAATCCCTCGATAGGCAGGCAGTAACGATGGATGAATATTCATAATTCGTTTTTCGAAATGGGCAATAAACTGTTCACTCAATATCCGCATAAACCCTGCCAGCACAACCAATGCGGGCTTGTATTTCGATACCCTCTCCCTCAAGGCGAGTTCCCATGCCTCTCTTGATGCATGGTCAGATTGTCGGATCAAGACAGAATCAATACCGGCTGCCTGGGCACGCACGAGAGCCATGGCATCGGGATTGTTGCTGATGACCGCTGCGATCTCGGCTCTGATATGTCCCCGGTCTACATGCTTGATAATCGACTGCAGGTTTGAACCACTGCCCGAGGCCAGAACAACAATGGATGGAAGCATTGATGAAGATCAATCAGTAATCCGAAATGAACAATCATCCGATTCGACAATATTGCCCAGAGCGACCGGTTTCTCTCCGGATTCAGCGAGGGAGGCCATTGCAGCCGCAACATCATCCGGTCGGACACAAACAACCATTCCGATTCCGCAATTGAACGTGCGAAGCATCTCGTCGGAATCAATGTTTCCCGTCTCTTGAATCCACTGGAATAGGCGAGGTACATGCCATGCCGATCGTGAAATTTCCGCGCACAAGCCATCGGGCAGTGCTCTCGGCATATTCTCAGTCATTCCTCCACCCGTGATATGCGCAATGGCCGCAACCTCACATCGCTCAAGCAGGCTCAAAACAGGCTTCACATAGATTCTGGTCGGTGCCATCAACCTTTCTGAAATCGTCAGTCCTTCCAGCGGCTGCTCCAGGTCCACGGACTTCTCGTCAATCAATTTGCGAATCAGGGAATACCCGTTTGAATGCGGACCTGAAGACTCAAGGCCGATGATAACGTCTCCGGACTGGACCTGTTCCGGATTGATGATACGATGTTTTTCAACAACTCCAACCGCAAAACCGGCAAGATCGTAATCGCCAACCTGATACATGCCGGGCATCTCTGCAGTTTCACCGCCAGCCAGGGCACATCCTGCGATCTTGCATCCTTCCACAATGCCCCGTATCACTTGTTCCGCGATCGGCACGTCAAGTTTGCCGGTCGCGAAATAGTCCATGAAATACAGGGGTTCAGCACCTGAGGTCAGGATATCGTTAACACACATCGCAACCAGATCAATGCCGATCGAATCATGATGGTTCAACATGCTCGCGAGCCTGAGCTTTGTGCCAACACCGTCCGTCCCGGAGACCAGTACCGGGCTGGTATATTGATACAGGGGCAACTCAAACAAGGCGCCAAATCCGCCAATGCCATGCATGACTCCTGGACGATTGGTCTCTCTGGCCAGAGGCTTGATGGTCTCTACAAGTTGTCGGCCGAGTTCAATGTCAACACCACTATCCCGATAACTCAGAGATCGGTCATGGCAATCATCAACGTTTTGAGTCATAGGAAACGGAAAGCATCGCCTCGAATCGAGCGAACCGGAGACGTAGAAAAGGGATGTGTACCGAACGATTATAATATAATTTGAACTGACTGAAGGGCGATCACAATGATTAGAAAGACTGCCTGACAGGCAAATGCTCTCTCGCCATGGCTTTTTCGTTGAGACTCGTTGCAACTGCCCAGAATCGCTAGTCAATCGTGTTTGCCAGAACTCCTCCTGAAAAGACCAGGAACAACCTGACCGAGTAAGAACGATGCTGTTTACCCAGATACCGAATCTTCTTACCCTGCTTCGCATTCTCGCCTGCCCGGTACTGGTTCTATTGTTGTATGAAAGACAGTATGAGGCCGCGCTCTGGATTTTTCTCGCCGCCGGGATTACCGATGGGCTCGACGGATTTATCGCCAAACGGTTCAATTGTGTCACGCCGTTCGGATCCATGCTGGATCCGATTGCCGACAAGCTGCTGATCGCCAGTGCATACACCATGCTGGCACTGCTGGGTGATATTCCCTTCTGGCTGCTGGTGGTGGTGATGTTCCGGGATATCGTAATTATTGTAGGTTACCTGATTCTGGTGAACATGGAGCGTGATGTGCCGATGAATCCGAGTTATACGAGCAAGCTCAACACTTTCATGCAGATTTGCCTGGTGGTTGCCGTATTGGTCCAGCAATCAGAGTTATTCCATGTCTCTGCCTTGATTATCGTATTGATTGCAGGCGTGCTGACAACCACAGTGATCAGCGGCATCCAGTATGTCTGGTACTGGGCGATTCGCTATGACATGGAAACCGATACATGAACCGACAAACCGTAATTCCCATGGATGAGAGGGAAATTTTCTCCCTTGATAATTTTGCAGGCCATGCAAACCGGGTACTGATTGCGGAATTAAGGGAGTTTGTCTCGGGAGCCAGACAATCCAGGGTGATGTATGTCTGGGGGCAGCCCGGTAGCGGAAAAACCCATTTGCTGCACGCCTGCTCTGTCGAAAACCAGCGACTGGGCCTGGCCAGTATTTACTGCTCTCTGGAGGGGCTAAACAGTGAAAACAATATCGCTGCAATATCTGATCCGGATTCGCTGGTCTGCATTGATGATCTGGACAGCATTGAACTGGGTGGAGATATGCAGGAAGCCCTTTTTCATTCCTATCAGCTGTTACAGGCGGGGAAAGGCCGTCTACTGGTATCGGGAAACTGCCGGTTAACTGAAATCGGCCTCACCCTGGAGGATCTGGAATCAAGGCTCTACAGTGGCGGAGTGTTCCCTATATGTCCGTTAAGCGATGAAGAGAAAAAAGAGGCACTTCGATCCCGTGCCATACAGAAAGGGTTTGTGCTCGGTGAGCCTGCGCTTAACTATGTCTTGATCAACTACAGCCGGCAGGTCGGGGATTTGTTTGACCTTCTTGATCGCCTTGGTAGCGAGTCACTGAGGAGCCACCGCAAGATTACTGTTCCGTTTGTCCGGGAACTGATCAGCCGGTAGAGTTCCGTTACAGGGCCTGTTTTGCAATCAATCTGGCGCAGTTTGCCACTCTGCGCCCCAGAACCCGGGCAGCTGTTTTTTCGTCGTTGTCGATGGGTTTAATGCTGTCTGGCCCGCCAACATGGCTTGCCCCATATGGCGTACCACCGGTGTTGGTCCTGCCGATCGGGGTACTGGGGTAGGGGATTCCGACCATGATCATGCCATGATGGATCAAGGGCAGCATCATGGACAGCAACGTACTCTCCTGACCGCCGTGCATGCTTGATGATGAGGTAAAGACGCCGGCTGGCTTATCGACAAGTGTGCCAGCCAGCCATTCGGATGCGGCTTGATCAAAAAAGTACTTGAGGGGCGAGGCGATCGTCCCAAACCGAGTGGGGCTTCCCAGTACCAGCCCCGAACAGTCAACAAGATCCTGTGCTGAAGCATAAACATCACCTTGCCCGGGGATCACGGGTTCCGTTGCCTCGCACACGCTGGATACGGGAGGCACGGTCCTGAAAACCGCCTCACAGTCCTCGATCGTCTCGATTCCATATCCGACCTCCCTTGCGAGCGAGGAAACAGATCCGTGTCTACTGTAGTAAAGGACCAGAATTTTCTGCATAACCGGGTGGGTCATCTTGAAGGAACTTGATGTTGACGGGAATCCTGTATCAATGCAATCGTGCGAAACGACCTGTATGCCGGTTAGTCGTTCACGTCCAGCAAAAACTTCATCAGCGCTTTTTGGGCATGGAGGCGATTCTCAGCCTCAGGAAATACCACGCTTTGCGGCCCGTCAATGACTTCGGCGGTGACTTCCTGCCCCCGGTATGCAGGCAGGCAATGCATAAACAGGGCATCCCTGTGTGCACACTGCATGAGTTTTGAGTCAACACGATACGGCTTGAATACATTGTTTCGCTCAGACCGCTCGTTTTCCTGACCCATGCTTGCCCAGGTATCCGTAATCACCACTTCTGCATTCTTTGCTGCCTCAAAGGGATCGTCAGTAACAAACACGTTTGATCGACATTGATCGTACAACGCCTGATTCGGCCTGAATTCCTGCGGAGTCGCGATATTCAGCCGGAAGTCCAGAATACGGGCGGCATTCATCCATGAATGACAGACATTATTGCCATCACCGATCCATGCAGCAGTGATACCGGTGATATCTCCACGATACTCAATATAGGTTTGCAGGTCTGCAAGCAATTGGCAGGGGTGGTTAAAGTCAGTCAATCCGTTGATTACCGGCACCAGTGCCGAATTGGCCATTTCTTCAATCCGTTCATGTGCACCGGTTCGCATAATGACCAGATCTGACATGCGCGAGATTACCCGAGCGGTGTCCTCGACGGACTCTCCACGAGACAGCTGGGACTCGGCAGGACCCATGAATACCGCATGGCCGCCGAGCTGGGCAATGCCGCATTCAAAGGATATGCGTGTTCGGGTGGAATTTTTTTCGAATACCAGTACAGCGACTTTTCCCCGCATAACGTCGCGTGTCCTATTGTCCTGTAGACTGGCCTTGAGGGCGATGGCTCGATCAATGATCAGCTTCAGTTCTGAAGCTGACAGATCATTCAAACTCAGAAAATGTCGTAAACCCATGGGATAGAATCGATCCTGCTGGCTGGCAAGTCCCTGTCGATAACGGTTGACAGGGAATAGGCATATACAAAGAAGGGGCTCTCAAGGAAACCAGTACGGCAAGGAATCAGGATATTTTAGAGAATCCATAAAAATGAGATAATAGTATATTTTAAGGTCAACTGAAACTGGTTATGGAAAATTCAAAAATCAACAAGGCGGTTCTTGCCTATTCCGGAGGACTGGATACATCGATTATCCTAAAGTGGCTACAGGACGCATACGGTTGCGATGTAGTGACCTTCACGGCCGATATCGGCCAGGGCGAGGATCTCGAACCCGCCAGGGAACGGGCCAGAAAATTCGGGATCAGGGAAATTGTCGTCGAGGACTTGCGCGAAGAATTTGTCGCAGATTTCGTATTTCCCATGTTGCGTGCGAATGCGCTGTACGAGGGAGAATACATGCTCGGCACGGCCATAGCCAGACCCCTGATTGCAAAGTATCTCGTCGAAACAGCAAAACAGACAGGTGCCGATGCGATTGCACACGGAGCGACTGGCAAGGGAAATGACCAGGTCCGTTTCGAGCTCTCGGCCTATGCCCTGGCACCGGAGATCAGGATTGTTGCACCATGGCGTGAATGGGATTTGACATCACGGGAAAAACTACTGCAGTATGCCGAACGTCATGGAATTCATGTCGAGAAAAAATCCGACGGGGGGTCACCCTATTCAACCGATGCCAACATGCTGCACATATCGCACGAGGGCAATGAACTGGAGGACCCGTGGAACGTGCCCGAAGATCAAGCCTGGGCATGGACCGTATCCCCCATGGATGCACCTGACATGCCGGAAGAAATCGTGCTTGAATTTCGTGCCGGCGATGCGGTCAGCCTGGACGGACAGGGCATGAATCCGGCACAAATGCTGCAACGGTTAAATGAAATCGGTTCCAGACACGGAATCGGCAGAGCCGATATCGTTGAAAACAGGTATGTTGGAATGAAAAACCGTGGATGCTATGAAACCCCGGGCGGCACCATTATACACAAGGCGCACCGGGCCATGGAGTCGCTAACCCTGGACCGGGAGGTTGCGCATCTGAAAGACGAGCTGATGCCTCGTTATGCAAGCCTGATCTACTATGGATACTGGTATTCTCCGGAGCGGCAGATGATTCAGACCATGATTGATGCTTCACAAGTGAATGTAAATGGTGAAGTGCGGTTGCGACTCTACAAGGGTAATGTTGACGTGCTGGCACGAAGGTCCCAGACTGATTCCCTGTTTGACGAGAAAATCGTCACCTTCGAAGAAGATGCCGGAGCCTATGACCAGGCCGATGCCACCGGATTCATAAAACTTAATGCACTGCGCCTCAAGCTGGCCGCAAACCGTCCCAGGTAGGCTCATCCGTCTGTAAGACTCCATTGATATCGATTGTAGTACCCCTCTATAACGAGGGCAAGGCCCCCTGTCAATTGATCCAGCATCTCGATGAGGTTGACGGTCTGGATGAGGCGATACTGGTAGATGCCAGTGATGAGACAGTCTCCAGACAAATAATCAGCAGACTGTCGGTGAGTTGCCCAGAGAACATCACCATCATTGAAAATGCAGGCCGGGGTCGAGCACTGCAGATGAACCTTGGAGCCTCTCGGGCGATGGGCAGTACCTTGCTGTTCCTGCATTGTGATAGCCGGCTTCCCCAAAATGCGTTGTCAAGAGTTCGAGAGGCCATCGAGTCGGGGCAGTTCTGGGGTCGATTTGATATCCGTCTGGATAGCAAGGGAGTGCTGTTGAGAATTATTGAGACCATGATCAACCTGCGTTCCCGATGTCGGAAAATTGCTACGGGTGATCAGTGCATTTTTGTCAGGTCGACATTGTTTCATGAAGTGGGCGGCTATCCGGAAATCGCCCTGATGGAAGATATCGGCCTGTCAAAAATGCTCAAACGGTACGCCAGACCATGTCTGGTCACCCTGCCGGTACTGACTTCAGCAAGACGCTGGCGAAATCGTGGTGTCATCTTTACCGTGCTCTTGATGTGGAGACTCCGGTTTCTGTACTGGTGTGGAGTCTCGCCAGATAAACTCAGCCGCCTGTATGGAGATGAACGGTAAACAGCCGATACCGATTTACCTGCTTGCAAAAGCACCGGAACCTCACCGGGTGAAGACACGCATGCAGCCCTTGCTCTCTGCCCAGCACTCGGCAGGGCTTGCTGCCATGATGCTCGAGGAGACCATGAGCAAGGTAAGCGAACACTGGGCGGGGGAGCGGATTCTTGCAGCCGCACCGGATATCGATCATCCGACCCTGCAGATTCTGGCTACCCGCTACCGGTTTCGACTGGAAGCCCAGGTTGAGGGTGATCTGGGAGTCAAGATGTGGCATGTGCTTGAACAGGGCATAGTCCGATCAGGAGGTGCTGCGGTTCTGGGTTCGGATGTCCCGCACATTCCCGACTATGTAATTGGCGACACGTATCGGCATATTTGCATGGGCAAAAGCGTGGTTGGACCGGCACTGGATGGCGGGTTTTACCTGTTGGGGCTTACCGTCCTGCCCAAAGGGATATTTGCCAACATCAAGTGGAGCACCGGATCGGTATACGACTCGCTGAAAAGAAACGCAAAATCCAGCGATATTCTGTTTGCTGAACATCCTATACTCAGGGATATTGACAAGATCGAGGATCTCGAGTGGCTGGCGAATCAGGATGCCAGATACCGGAAATTCCTGGCCTGAACATCAAGAAACCAAATCACCAGAGACTTTTCAAATATTCCATATGTCCAAATCCGATAACCAGGGACAGATTACGCCAGGCATGTTCAGACCAGCCTTCTGGCCGACCTGGAGTGCGCTGTTCTGCCTGTGGCTATTGATGCGGCTACCACGAGTCTGGCTGATGAGGGTGGGAGGGTGGCTGGGTGACTGGCTAAGACACCGGAACCACAAGCGTCGCCATATCGCCAGGATCAATCTTGAACTCTGTTTTCCGGATATTTCGGATAGGCACCGGGAACAATTGCTGATTGAGCACTTCCGGTATCAGGCGCGTGGCCTGATTGACCTAGGTCTGGCATGCATGGGCAGTCGTCAACAACTGGCCAGATACCATGAGATACAGGGTATTGAGCATATCACCGGCAATCTGGGGGATTCGGGGGTGATTGTGATCGGATTCCACTCGATCAGCATGGAGATGGCGGCGGCTTCCCTGTTGAGTGACATCCCGCTTGTTTCCATGATGAAAAGGGATTCGAACCCGGTCATTAACCGCTTCCTGTACCGCTCCAGAACGCGATTCAGGAAAGCAGAAGTCTATATGCGGGATCAGGGGTTGCGCGGTATTGTCAGGGGGGTTAGGCAAGGCAAGGCCTGTTATCTGGTTCCTGATGAGGATTACGGGGACAGTTCCCATACCGTATTTGCCCCGTTTTTCGGCGAACCGAAATCTACCCTGACTACGGTCTCCCGCCTTGCGATCAAGACGGGTGCACTGGTAGTGGCCTGTTTCTGCATTCTGGATGGAAAAACCGGGAACTATAAATCCGTGATCCGGCAGCCTCTTGGTGATTTTTCGAAACACGATGAGGTGGAGAACGCAAAACGCATCAATCAGGCGGCTGAAGAACTGATCCGGCTTGCACCTGAACAATACATGTGGACTTTCAAGCTGTTCCGGACCCGTCCTAATGGCGGGGCTGATCCTTATCGGCAATCATGATCGTGTTGTTGATGCGGATATGGAGATGTTCATGAATGATCCCATATCCTTGACAGGACTATTTCCCACCACTCTCTATTGGCCAAACAGCTTGTTGAATTCTTTTCGGGTCTTCTCGGCTTCGTGCTGCAGCCAGTTTCGAAAGGAGGCAATCACCGGCAGGTTTTCCCGCCCGGACAAGCATACGATATAATAGGCCAATCCGGACTTGCTCCTGACATCGGGAAACATGTTCACCAATCGACCGGCTTTCAGGTCATCAAGCACATGGGCACTGCGCGCCAGTGCTACACCTTGATCATCAATAGCCGCCTGCAACGCAAGACTGGTCTGAGGAAAATGAGTTCCTTCCGGTATGGTATCTACTTCCACCCCTGCATCCCTGAACCAGTCTTTCCACCGTTGGAGGATATCGCTGGTGTAACGCCGTAATAACGGATACCGAAGCAGGTCACGCGGTTCTTTCGGCTTGCCGTACTTTTCAAGCAGGCCGGGACTGCAGACGGGCATAATGTATTCCCGCAACAGGATTTCCTGATAGAGATTTTCCCAGTTGCCATATCCGAGCCGAATACCGACATCTGCATCCCCAGTGGTGAAGTCGGTCAAATCGTCCGTGGTAGATATCCATACATTCACATCCGGACATTCAGAATTAAAATGGCCCAGCCGGGGCACGAACCACTTAAAGGCAAAGGATTCGAGCAAGGTTACCTTCAGTGTATTTTCTGTTTCATAGGTACTGGTAATGCCCTCAATGGTTGTGGTCAGTTTTCGGATGAATTCCCGAATGACCGGGACTATCTCATGCCCTGCCTCAGTCAATATCAGCGAACGCCCCTTGCGCTTGAAAAGCTGTACCCCCCACAACTCTTCCAGATGCCTGATCTGATGGCTGACGGCGCTTTGTGTAACATGCAACTCCTCGGCTGCCAAGGTAAAGTTCAAGTGACGGGCTGACGCTTCAAGTGCCCGAAGCGCTGATGTTGGTGGAATCCTGATTGCCATTTTGAATGAACCATGAATGAATAATATTCATCCAGACATATATATGATGAATCGTCTGAATCGCCGCACATCATACCTATATTATTATCTGGTGTTTAAGCGTTATCCTTTATTTTCAAAAATAAAAATAAATTATCCATATAAATCATATAGATGTTTATTTAAATGTTTGCCTGGAAATAATGGTTCCTTGCTGTACATCAAGACGCAGATTGAGCAAGAAGCACAACAACACCCAAATATTCGACACGCTACACTTAATAGTGGCATGAGGAAACCATACAGATAACCTTTTAACCTTTTCCAGCAAACACTATAGTCATATCGGGTGTGCGGATAGACACGGTCAAGGACCGACCAGGTTCCCAGGATTCAGTCCTATCTGGTCGGCTACTATGCTACTGATGCCAAAAACCATGGCAATCATTAGTTCGACAACGACGAGCATATTAACATCATGCAATTGGATACTTCAGGCGTTTGACTGTCTCACCAGTTTACGATTTGTGAATCGATAGAAAAGAGTCTTTTCGATGAAGTACGGCTGCGGGCTGGATTTGCCTTTGTTTATGCAGCCAAGATTGTAGTGTTGATTAGACGGATATTTCTTCCCGCAGGTTTAGAAATTCATTGCCCGGCAATGC
>VXPI01000394.1:0-200 GCA_009839585.1 Gammaproteobacteria bacterium | reverse complement strand
AAATCAGGTTTAGTCATGAACAGGTTTCCAAACTGGTACATTCAGGGAAAGATCATTCAGGAGATGCCGTTGCTTCCGGATCATGTTTCTAGCGAGATCATCGCTGACCACAATTACATTCCTGATCATGCCAAAATGCATGGTGTACCGAGGCGCAACTCGTCCATGGTCCGAAAGCTTCGCATTAAGCCGTTTCAGAC
>VXPI01000262.1:10151-11793 GCA_009839585.1 Gammaproteobacteria bacterium | reverse complement strand
ACGGCAAAGACAGTACACGTTTTGCTACATTGATCGTTAGTTTGCAGCTTGTGGATTCAGCAGGGGCTATCACACGAAACGCACTAAATCGATTTACGTCCATGGTCACGCAGTTTTCAGAGAGAACGGGGAAGGACATCACCTTCATGGCTCCTCTGGAAAGCGCTTTAGAACAGGCAAAAGCACTGTCCAGGTATGTAAAACTCTTTGATTCTCCCAGTATGGTTTTAGTTGTACCAGAGAAAGAGGATCGCCCTATATATGGAAAAGAAATTGACTTTTGTGCAAATCAGTTGGGACTTGAAGCATATAAGACGAACTACTACGTGCGTACCAAGGTAATACAAAAGAACAAGATGCTGCTTTATGGGGTAGCCAATATGTCGGATGAAGGTACCTTTGATTTTGGGAATATGGAAAACCTGAACTCCCCGGGTTTGGTATTTTTCTTCCGGCCACTGTTCCATCAGGCTCCGGGTTCGGTACTCTCTGAGATGGTTAGTACCGCAAAGAGTTTTGCCGGGCGTATCGGTGCCAGGGCAATCACCCCTGAAGGAGAAGAGTTGACGGTAGCGATGACGACCAAAATCCGGGCAAACATCGAAAAACAATCCAGAGAGATGGCGGTATGCGGTCTGAAAAGCGGCAGCGATGCTATTTTGCGAATTTTTGAATCCGAGATTTTTGCGTCAGAGTGACTTGTTTCTGCAGGAGGCGGTAATCCCCTCGGCAAGACCCGGCGATCCGTTTCAGCTGCAAGACCCTTGTAATTAACCGGCCTGTCCGGAAATTTCCAGATTTCATGCGAGGCACAATATCAGATGAATCATGCCACACGCTCTGAGGTATATCATCAGATAACCTCTCTGAGAGAACAGATCGAATATCATAACCACCGATACTACATTCTTGATGACCCTGAAATTCCTGACCAGGATTTCGATTTTATGCTCAGAGAGCTAGAGAGCCTGGAACTCGAGCATCCCGAGTACGCTACACCCAATTCGCCGACCAACAGGGTTGGAACACTGCCATCCAGAGGCTTCGGTACGGTAACCCATACCACGCCAATGAAGTCTTTGGGCAATGCCTTCAACAAACAGGAAATACTGAATTTTGATCGCAGGGTTCGTGAGCTGGCTGGTTCTGACAACCCGGTCGACTATATTGCAGAACCCAAGTTTGATGGACTTGCTGTCAGTCTTTGTTATGAAAAGGGCTGGCTGGTTCAGGCTGCAACTCGGGGTGATGGATCTCAAGGCGAAAATATCACCCAGAATATGCGTGCTGTACTCAAGGACATGACTCTGATTCAGGGCAATGCTGTCCCGGTAAAGATGGAATTGCGCGGTGAAGTGATCATGTTTCGCAAGGATTTCGATGAACTGAACGAAGCACAACGAAAATCCGGTCAAAAACTGTTTGCCAATCCGCGAAACGCGGCCGCAGGCAGCCTTCGTCAGTTGGACCCTGCAATTACGGCAAGCCGGTCTTTGCGAATATTTTTCTATGCACTCGGCGAGATCTCTGGAAACCATAAATTCATGACCCATGCTGATTCCCTTGAGTGGATTCGATCTTTTGGGCTGCCGGTCAGCGACCAGATTGAAACGGTGCAAGGTGCCGAAGGCTGCCTTGAGTA
>VXPI01000262.1:0-10141 GCA_009839585.1 Gammaproteobacteria bacterium | reverse complement strand
ACCGGGATAACTATCCTTTCGAGATGGATGGCATCGTCTACAAGGTGGCTAACCTGGACTGGCAGAAACAATTAGGTTTTACCGCTAAAGCGCCACGTTGGGCTATTGCCTACAA
The DNA here is from genome assembly GCA_009839585.1 of Gammaproteobacteria bacterium. Taxonomy (GTDB): domain Bacteria; phylum Pseudomonadota; class Gammaproteobacteria; order Arenicellales; family Poriferihabitantaceae; genus Poriferihabitans. The sequence goes on along the minus strand of VXPI01000262.1, from coordinate 10,026 downwards.
GTTTCCATCACAAGAAGCCACAACCCAGATTGAAGCAATCGATATCCAGGTGGGCCGAACCGGTGCGATCACCCCGGTAGCCCGTTTGACACCAGTCTTTGTAGGAGGCGTTACTGTATCTAACGCGACGCTGCATAACCGCAACGAGATACAGCGGCTCAATATTCGCGTCGGGGATTTTGTGATTGTGCGTCGAGCTGGCGATGTTATCCCTGAGATTGTTTCCGTGATTCAATCCAAACGGCCAGACAATACAGTCGAATATACGTTTCCGGAGCAATGTCCCGTATGCGATTCAAGAATCGTTTATCAGGGGGAAGAAATCATTGCACGATGCAGCGGGGGGCTATTCTGTCATGCTCAGAAGGTTCGAAGCATCATCCATTTCGTGAGCAGGAAGGCAATGGATATCGAGGGAATGGGCGAGAAGCTAGTTGAACAACTAGTCTCGGAAGGGCTGATCAATACGGTAGCGGATTTGTATCGACTTGATGTAGAGACACTATCAAGGCTGGAAGGAAAGGCAGAAAAATCCGCCGGCAACCTCATCAAGGCTATCGACATCAGCCGCACTACTACCTTGGCTCGTTTTGTCTACGCACTGGGCATCCCACAGGTTGGCGAGACCACCGCGGAAATCCTCGCAGAGACATTTGTCGACCTGGATTGTCTGATGGATGCCAACGAAGAACAATTGGTTGAGGTGCCGGATATCGGTCCAATCGTATCCAGGGATATCACTGCATTTTTTGACCAGCCGCATAACCAGGAAGTCATTCAGGACTTGCGCAAACTAGGAATAAACTGGCCCAGGGAAGATCCTGTATCCGAAATGCCGGGTGAGTTTCCTGTGTCGAAAGAATTTAACCCCTTTCGCAACAAGACTGTTGTACTAACCGGTACTTTGAGTATTCCTCGCGATCAAGCGAAATCCATGTTGAAGCAGGCCGGGGCCAAGGTCACCGGCAGCGTATCGAAACGAACCGATTACGTGATTACGGGTGAACAAGCCGGGTCAAAGGCAGAAAAAGCGAAAAGCCTGGAAGTACCTTTGCTTGATGAAGCACAGTTTTTGAAAATGCTGGGAGAGCAGGAAATAACTACCCAGTGATCTCGTTGGTTACCAAACCATGATCGATATCGTCCTGTTTCACAAGGAAGACTGTGGCTTATGCGATCAGGTACTTGCAGAATTAGAGTCATTCATTCGAGACCGCGGTCTTGAGGGACAGGTTTGTTTGCAGCCAAGGGACATAATGGATAGCACAGAGTGGTATGATCAGTACTCTGAACAAATACCGGTTGTCATGGTTAACAATCAAGTAGTTTGTCATTTTTTCCTTGATGAGTCTGCCTTGTGTCAAGCTCTTGATATTGAATCAGGACAAGATTGACAGGAAACCGCTTCGGCGAGTGAATCGAAAAAACACCAAACAGCACAATGAATCTACCAATACCTGATATTGATACAAAAGCCCTGGTCGCAGAATTATCGGAAATTTCCGGTGACAGGGTAATTACTTCCGAATCCGGAAGAGAGCCATACCGCAAGGATGAGTCTTTCCATGTAGCGCAAAGCCCCCATGCGGTTGTCCAACCGGAATCCGCTGAAGAGATACAGCAAATTGTCCGCTGGTGTGCAGAACACGGAATACCGGTTGTTCCTCGCGGTGCGGGCACCTCTCTCGAAGGAAATTGCCTGGCTGTACAGGGTGGTGTTTGCATTGATACGGCAAGGATGAACAGTATCATCAAGATTCACCAGGATGATTTTCATGCGGTAGTTGGACCGGGGGTAACACGACGACAGCTCAACGATTATCTCAAAGGCACCGGTTTATTCTTTCCGATCGATCCCGGGGCCAATGCAACAATCGGCGGAATGGTGGCCACCCGAGCCTCTGGAACCAATGCAGTTCTCTATGGTTCCATGCGAGAGAATGTAGTCAATATTGAAGTCGTCATGGCTGATGGAAGCCTGATTCGGACAGCAAGGCGTGCACCCAAGTCAGCAGCAGGCTACGACCTGACCCGATTGATGATCGGATCAGAAGGAACACTGGGTGTATTCACCGAGTTGACGATCAAGCTTTATCCTATCCCGGAATCGATTCTTTCGGCATCCTGTACTTTTCAGACAATGGAAGGTGCGGTCAACTCAGTGATTGACATGCATAAATATGGAATCCCCGTGTCCAGGGTCGAGCTACTGGATGAGCATACAGTCCGTGCCGTGAATCAATATTCCAAAACAGACTTTGAAGTTGCACCTACCCTGTTCTTTGAATTTCATGGTTCAGAACTGGGCGTCAAGGAGCAGGTGGAACTGACCAGCGAAATCGCTATGGAAAATGGGGGAAATGGGTTTGTTTGGGCAGAGACCACCGAAGAACGGAACCGGATGTGGAGAGCAAGGCATGATGTCGCTTATGCAACCAAGCAACTTCGTCCGGATGGAAAGATCTGGGCAACAGATGTTTGTGTGCCAGTATCCAGTCTTGCGGAATGTATCAACGAGACCCGAAGAGATATTGATGAGTCGGGTATATTGGCTCCGATCGTCGGACACGTTGGAGATGGAAACTTCCATCTATTACTGCTGGTTGACCATGAAAACCCGGAGGAGGTGCAGGCAGCAGAAGCCTTGCATACCCGGATGGTTTGCCGTGCCCTTGAGCTGGAAGGAACATGCACGGGAGAGCATGGTATTGGATATGGGAAGCTCGGCTTTCTGAAAGCCGAGCATGGAGATGCGGTCAAGCCAATGCAGATGATTAAGCAGGCCCTGGATCCGCATTCGATAATGAATCCGGGCAAGATTTTTTCATGACAGAGAGAGTAGTGGTCTTCTCCAATGAGTGCGTACTGTTCAGAGGATTCTTCGGAGGAACCGATCAGACTGAGAATATTCTTCAGACCCTGACCCGCGATGTACCCTGGCAACAGCACAAAGTCAAAGTCTTTAATCGAGAGCATTTGGCACCAAGGTTGACCGCGTGGTATGGCGATAAAGGGATGGAGTACAGTTATTCTGGATGTGCACATACTCCCCTACCCTGGATTCCGGTATTGAGCGATATTCGGACCCGGCTGGAACAATATCTGAATCAATCATTCAACAGCGTCCTATTGAACCTGTATCGAAATGGGGACGATACCATGGGCCGTCACAGTGATGATGAAAAGGAGTTGGGTCATGAACCCGTGATAGCTTCAGCAAGTTTTGGCGGAACCCGCCGGATGGTGTTCCATCCCCGTGATGGTAATTCAGGGAAATCGTTGAACGTTGACCTTGAAGACGGTTCACTATTGATTATGCAGGGCACCTGCCAGAGAAGGTGGAAGCACTCGATTCCAAGAACTCGCCGATTTGTGGAACCACGAATCAACCTCACATTCAGAAAAATCCTGAATCCTGTTTGCGAGTGAATCGCTGCCTATCGAGGCTGTCTTTTCAGCAATGCATACACTGCACCGGTACCGCCATCAGCCTGCTTTGCGGTACAGAAGGCCTGTACTGCATCAATTTCCTTTAGCCAGTCCATTGTGAAAGTCTTCAATACCGCTGTATCCGAAGAGTGATAGCCCTTGCCATGGATAACCAGCACACATCGATAATCCGATTGAATACTGGTCAGGAAGAACTGTTCCAGCTCTTCGTGCGCTTCGACCCGGCTGCAACCGTGAAGATCCAGTCTTGCTTCAAATTGAGGCTGCCCCTGCCTCAATCTATCCATTGTCTTTTTCTGAAGTCCGCTTCGGGCATATTTTACTGGGCCTGCAGCTGGCGTGATGTCTACCATTGGATTTGCCTCTTTTCGTTTGATGAGACGCGTCGGCAATTCGCCGGGCCTCTCGGACGGTTTGAGGTTTTTTGTGGTCGTTCGCCTGATACTCGGCGAAAGCCGGCTTCGGGATGTTTTCGTACTCGGGTGAAGAGGTTCAACAGACTCTATCTCTTTCAGCCAGGCCCTCTTGTCCTCATCGCCATTGATTGACATGACCTATTGATGTTTTAGAAATCGATCAGCATCCAGGGCTGCCATGCATCCGGTTCCGGCTGATGTGACCGCTTGTCGATAGACCGAATCTATGACATCACCGGCTGCGAATACACCATTGATGCTGGTGCAGGTTGCATTACCGTCCGAACCACCGACAGTTGCAATATACTGGTTTTTCATCTCGAGCTGTGTCTGGAACAGCTCGGTGTTGGGAGTATGACCAATTGCAATAAACACGCCAGATAGGCGTATCTCTGTCTTTTGTCCGGATTTGGCATTCTCAAGACATACACCGGTAACTCCAGAGTCGTTTCCCAAAACTTCATGCAAAACATGGTCCCACTTGATTTCGATATTGCCGCCCTGCTGCAGGGTTCTTTGCATAAGGTGATCAACCATTATTGCTTCAGCCCGCAGCTCGTCACGGCGATGCACGAGAGTTACTTTGGAGGCCAGTCCTGAAAGATAGAGGGCTTCTTCTACAGCGGTGTTTCCACCACCAATAACCGCGACTTCCTGATCACGGTAAAAAAATCCATCGCAGGTGGCACACGCTGAGACACCCTTGCCCATGAATGCTTCCTCTGAAGGGAGACCAAGGTATTTTGCAGAGGCTCCGGTTGCAATTATCAGGGCATCCGCAGTGTATCGGTTTTGATCACCCGTGAGCCGAAATGGCCAATTGGATAAATCAGCTTCATTGATATGGTCAAGGATAATTTCGGTTCCGAATCGTTCAGCATGGAGCTGCATGCGTTGCATGAGATCTGGCCCCTGTACTCCCTGATTGTCACCGGGCCAGTTATCAACATCAGTGGTTATCATCAATTGCCCGCCTTGTTGAACTCCTGTGACCAGAACAGGATTTAAGTTCGATCTTGCCGCATATACAGCGGCGGTATATCCCGCAGGGCCAGAGCCGAGTATGAGGAGTCTGCAGTGCTTGGAGGAACTCATATGGAGGTTGTTTGGAATTTAGCAGAGGTTGTTGATGTGGAGTTAATTGAGGGATTCGTCAAGGATTGTTTTGGTAGTGGTCGATCAGGACCTTTGCCACTTCAGGGCGGGATATTTCCGGTGGAGGTGCTTCACCGTCAGAGAGCATTTGCCGCATCTTGGTTCCGGATATAAGCATGAAATCGGAAATCTCATGGTTCGGTGCTTCCCGCATCATGACCACTTTCTTTAGCTTATTGGACCATGCCGTGTGATCTGCCCGAAAAATCTCAATATCCAACGCACCTTCAGGAACTTCTTCGTCAAAGATTGTTTGTGCATCAAATGCTCCATAGTAGTCACCAACCCCAGCATGGTCACGACCGATAATGAAATGGGTGGCTCCCATGTTTTGTCTGAAGATTGCATGCAATACCGCTTCACGCGGTCCGGCATACAGCATGTCAAACCCGTAACCGGTAATCATGATCTTGTTTGGTTCAAAGTAGCCATCAACCATCGCGCGAATTGCGGCGTTACGAACGTCTGCGGGAATATCCCCCGGCTTCAGTTTACCGAGCAACATGTGTATTACGCAGCCATCAGCACCGATTCGGTTCATGGCCGTTCGGCAGAGCTCCTCATGTGCCCGGTGCATGGGGTTGCGGGTCTGGAAGGCAACTATCTTGTCCCAGCCCAAGCCGGATATTGACTCCCTGATTTGGACGGCAGTACGGAAAGTGTCAGGAAAATCAGTTTCGAAATAACTGAAGTTCAGAACACGCGTTGGACCTGAGAGGATCGCATTACCCTGATCCAGGAAATCCTTGACTCCGGGGTGGTTACAATCACTAGTGCGATAGACTTTTTCACATATTTCCTTCACTTCAGAATCATCAAGAGTTTCAATTTTGACATTATCGATAATCGCAATAACCGGACTGTCTGGCTGGTTTGGATCCTTGAGGGCGACAGACTGCCCTTCTTCAAGTCCGCTGGCGTTTTCGACCCTACAGAGTATTGGTACAGGCCAAAAAAGACCATCCTGAGTGTGCAGGGTTCTGGATACAGCCATGGCATCCGTTTTATCCATGAAGCCGGAAAGGGGCGTGAAATAACCACCGCCAAGCATTACGGTATTGGCTGCACTTGCAGAACTAATCAAGGCTGAAGGCAATGATTCGGCTTCACGCCTTCCCTTATCTCGCTGAGACGGGCCGTCAACAAGAAGCGGCTTAAGTTGTTCCGATTGGTATGGCTTGATCATGCAGATTCCCTCGTATTTCTGCGCGTCCTGACAGCCTCTGCCAAATTATCCAGAACTCCTGTTGTCTGTTGAATGCTGATACAGGCATCAGTGATACTTTGCCCATATTGTGCCGCAATGCCGTCTTCAACATCCTGACGACCCGCTACCAGATGGCTTTCGATCATCACCCCCATGATGCGTTTGTCACCACTTGCGATTTGATTTGCCACATCTTCAGCAACCTTGATCTGGTTATCCGGAACCTTCCTGCTGTTGGCATGACTGAAGTCAATCATCACCTGGGGCCGTAAGCCGGCTACCCGTAGTTTTGAGCAGGTTTCATCAACACTGTCAGCATCGTAGTTTGGTTCATGTCCTCCCCGAAGAATGATATGACAGTCATTGTTTCCCGTGGTTGTGAAAATTGCAGAGTGGCCGTCCTTGGTCAGAGACAGAAAATGATGGGGATGGCGTGCCGCCCGGACACCGTCAACTGCTATATCAATGTTTCCGTTGGTTCCGTTCTTTAGACCAACTGGGCAGGACAGCCCGGAAACCACCTCCCGGTGTACCTGGCTCTCTGTTGTACGCGCCCCTATGGCTCCCCAGGAAATCAGGTCTGCAACGTACTGGGGGGTGATGATATCCAGATATTCCGTACCTGCCGGCATACCCAGTTCATTCAGTTCGAGCAATAACTGACGAGCTATTCTGAGACCCTTGTTTATGTCAAAACTGTTATTCAGGTCCGGGTCATTGATCAATCCTTTCCAGCCGACTGTAGTGCGTGGCTTTTCAAAATAAACCCGCATCACGATCAGTAAGTCCTGTTCGTGCTTGTTTTTGAGTTCAAGGAGCTGTCTTGCGTAATCCAGCGCTGCATTTGGGTCGTGAATGGAACAAGGGCCGGATACGACCAGAAGTCGATCATCGGTGCCATTCAGAATGTCTTGAATGTTTTTTCGGGTAGCGAGGGTTATCTCTGCGGATTTTTCTGAAACCGGAATTTCCAGATAGATCTCATTGGGGTTGATCACATGCTGGATTTGCGAGATTCTCAAATCATCGGTAGTGCGTGTGTTCATGGCTAGATTGGGTTGTCAATTCTGGATGGGACAAAGGCATGTCTTTTACCGTAAGCGAGGCTCAATCAAGGCTTTTCTGCCCACATTTCAAGAGTTCCTAGCTGACACAGAACGCTGTATTCTACTCTAATTCTTTTCTCGTATTTTTCCAGAATACACCCTATTTTAGGGTAGACCGGAACATCCGGAGCTTTACTGCTGTCTGTAGCCTTACACTGGTTTACAAGTCGGATGGGACTGAAGTCGGAAAACGCAGACAACGTGTTTCTGGACTGGATGAAGGCTTGATTACTCACCTTTATTGGTGAATAATTTGCCTGTCAGATTATTTCTTTGTAAATTCACCGAAAATGGTGAATTTACTTGAATTTCGACTGCGCTACCATATAATCACCTTAAATGGTGAATTAATGCAAACAGGTTTCGTGAACTATGGCAAAAAAAGTGAAAGCTTCAGAAATGCCCAACACCTTGTTTATCAATAACCCCAAAGTCCTGGGGCAGCTAATCAAGGCCAAGCGAACGGGGATCGGGATCAAACTGGCAGATTGTGCTGCCCTCTGTGGGGTGGGCATCAATACCCTATCCCGCATCGAGAACGGCAATGCCAACTGTACATTATCAGCCGTATTTGCTGTCCTGAATGGCTTGGGGCTTCAACTAAGCACAAAGGACCTTCACGATGGAACCATTTCATCAAACGCTGAGTCCGAGTGGGTTTGAACTCATGGCGACCAGCCTCTCAGCCTATACACTGGATGTTTACTATGACGGGAAAGTGATTGGCAGCCTGACGCTGGATCAGCGTACAAACTTACTTAGACTGGAGTATGGCGACGACTGGCGGAATGGTGGCTTTGCTATCTCACCCGGCCTGCCTCTAAATCACCCTCATAAACCGGAAGCAGCTTATAACTACCTGGATAATGCCCTGCCAGAAGGGGAGGCCAGGAAATTGCTGTCTGAATTTTCAGGGGTATCAGAAAGAAATATTTATGCACAAGCTCGAATGGTCGGGCGAGATCTATCCGGTGCATTTACTCTTTCTGGCGATCAGGCTGAAAAAAGCCAATCTCATGAGCCAAACTTTAGACCCATAAAGGACAATGAACTGATTGATCGTCTCGAGAAGAAAGAAACAAGCGGGTTGGTTGTATGGGATGAAAAACCTCGGCTCAGCATGGCAGGCGTTCAGGACAAAATAAACATCCTTGTCAATGAGAGTGGGCAGATTGGTTTTGGCGATGGTGCACTGTGTTCAACCCATATCCTGAAATTTGAAAAGAAAATCTGCCCAAACCTCGTCCTAAACGAATTCTTTTGCATGAAATTGTCGAATGCTGTTGGATTACCGACAGCAGAAGTTGAATTTCGGCGATTTGGTGATCACCCATCCTTGCTCGTCAAGCGATTTGACCGTAAATTTGTTCACGATGCTAAAAGAGTGATGAGACGCCATGTGATTGATGGGTGTCAGGCCCTTAACCTGCCAAGAGAATCCAAGTATGAGAGAAATTTAGGGGATGGCAGAGATGTCCTGCATATTCGCGAGGGTGCTAGCCTGGAAAAGCTTTTTGCATTTTGCGAAACAATGTCATCACCAATCCAAAGCAAATTTTGGCTGATTAACTGGCAGTTGTTTAATCTGATGATCAACAACTACGATAGCCATGGCAAAAATGTTTCCCTGTTTTTTGACAGGAACAACACCCGATTTACCCCAGCGTATGATCTTGTGAATATCGCCCTGTTTCCACAGTTCACTGATACTTTGTCGATGGCGATTGGGGAAGAGTTTGTGCCTGGGGATATTCTGGCATATCAGCTGGCTGACTTTGCTGTAACCTGTAATATTCAACGAAAACTCCTGTCGAAGTTACTGATCGAATTAGCGGATAAAGTCATCGCTCAACTGACCGGTAATGTACTCGTTAACCACCTCGAAAAGGCCGTGTATCTTTCAGCAGCAGACTTGCAGTATTTTCAGATGCTGGGCGAAAACATCCTGACTAGAACTGAATTTCTAAAATCGCAAGCACCTGAAATTCCTGGAGTTGACATCCGGTCTTTGCTCTGATTGAGACATTGCGTCAGCGTGAAACCGGAACCTCCGGCAAGTTTGAATTAGGGCTTGTTAACGCTACACAGTGCATCAATGACGAGCGCAAAGACGACGAAGCCGAGGAACATGACATCGAGCCTGTCAAAGCGCGAGAAGATCCGGCGGAAGCCCTTGAGTTTCCGGAACAGGCGATCGACCTCGTTGCGCCGTCCGTACAGTTCCCTGCCGCATCGCCCAGGGAGCGACACGGCTGCTTTTGGGAGGCACCACGGGCAGGAAGCCGGGACCGGATGCCGGCCGACGGGTTTCATCGTCTTCACGGGCGCGCCATGACCAAGGCCGGACGGCTTGAAGGGGCGGTCCAGCTGCTTCAGCAGCTGCCGGCCTTGCGGGGCATCGTGTGCGTTGCCCCGGGAGAGCGCAAAGGCCACGGCTGTCCGGGCATCCGCGGCAACCATGTGAAGCCTGGCGTCTCATCCGCCCCGGGACTTGCCGATGCTCTGGGCGCCGTTTTTTTTCGAGCGTCCGTGCCGTCGGGATGTACCTTGATGCCGGTACTGTCAAGACCCAGGGCCTCGACCCGGACCCGGATCACCTGCTCCCGCTGCAGGTGCTCGAACACGCGGTCGAGAACTCCGTTCTTCGACCACCGGTTCATGCGGGTGTAGATCGTGTGCCGGCTGCCGAACC
>VXPI01000346.1:1930-11830 GCA_009839585.1 Gammaproteobacteria bacterium | reverse complement strand
ACAGTCCCTGGATAGCCGGCCATACCGACAGGACATCGCCATCCTGCAATGGTTTTTGCCGTTCCTGTTCGGGCAGGAAAGTACCGTTCAACATCATGGTTCTCACCTCTGCACTCGGGATTTTCAGGCCCCCGATAATATCTGTGGGGGTCAGTGTTGAGTTTTCAATCAATTCGATTGCATTACCCGATGCGTCTGGCGGCAGATATTCCATCAGGCTCGAGAATAATTTGATCGTGATTTTCACTTTTAGCCACCTCCTCTTTGCAGACGAATTCTAAACCTCTCAACAAACTCTTTGTACTGTTGTTCGGTAAAATTCTCAAAATGAATCGTCACGTCGATGACCGGCAAGGTCAATGCACCGAGAGTGCGGCTCCGGTCATTGCTGATTTTGAGTATCGCAGAGCGTCCATCAAGACGCATGACCATAACTCCGTCTTCCTGCATGGTGACTGGGTAGGGTGCGACAGCGTTGTGGATTTCCCGTAGCAGTTCCTCTCTGGAATACCCCATTTCCGCATGATACTTCAGGGGAATTTTGTCCCTCATCCCCCCGCCACCGGAGGCCAAATCGCCAGAACGTCCTGGTGTTCAAGCGGGGTATTTCTGTCAAATGGTTGCAGAAACACCCCGTTTTTCAGGACCAGATGCACTTCCCTCTCCGGCAGGCGAAAACGCTCAATGAGCTGGTTCGGCGTAGTGTCCCTGCCTACCTCAATCTCAACTGCATTGTCTTTGGCATCATCGGGTAGATATGTTGCCAATGAAGCGAACAACTTGAATGTTACATTCATAGTGCGGCATCCGGAAGATCCAGTATCCGATATTCAGGCTCCCTGTGTTGCAGCCAGATAAGCTTCCATGAGCAACATCGGATTGTCCATCAGGCGCTGTTTCCATTTACCCAGATTGAATTGCCCTTGAATCAACCCACGCAATATGCCGATATGTTGTGTGATACCCAGAGTATTGGCACCGATCAGCATGTCTTCATCAAACTGGAGGTTGATATAGCGAAACCGGTCACGATCCAGAAGTGATGTATGGTCCCCACCTTCAACCCCTTGCCACTGACCGTATGAGACGGAAATGAGGCCAATGGTATCCAGCACATTCATGTTGATGCAGCCCTGATGCAGGACTGATCCGTGCCTGACCATGTTGGCTGCTGCAATCCGGCCATGCTCTACAGCGGTCGGCTGAACCGCCTGTACCGAGAAATCGCCGGTCGAGAAATCAAGACCACAGGCGGCATCGCCGGCTGCATAGATACCCGGCACCGATGAGCACATGTGTCGATCTACCGCTACTGCTCCGTTTTTCATCTCTACTCCGGTTCCTTCCAGAAAATCAGCATTGGCACGAACCCCGGCAGCAGAAATCACCAGTTCTGCGTCAACATGTCGATCACCGCTAATGTTGACAACCGCCTTGTCCGAATGATGCTCGATGGACTCAACCTGTGCGCTGGTCATCACATTGACGCCTTTTTCCTGACACCATTTCTTCAGCAGCTCTCCGCTGGTTTCATTGAGCATTCGCGGGACCATTCTGTCTCCCATCTCGATCACTGTCAGATTAGCACCGGAGGAGACCAGTGCCTCAAGGATGATGCAGCCGATAAACCCGGCGCCAATCAACACCACCGAGGCGCCAGGCTTCAGTGTTGCGGTGATTTTCCGGGCATCCTCCAGGGTCCAGCAGGTGGTAACCCGTTCACCATCGATACCCGGTACTGGCGGAAGAATCGGCTTGGAGCCGGTTGAAGCCAACAGCGCCTCATAGTCGATTTTCTGGCCATCGGCGAGGTGCAGGGTTTTCGCCTCAACATCAACCGACTCGGCAACCCCATGCATGTGCTTGATGGCGTTGTCGAAATGTTCCGGATCCTTCCTCAGGTACGTTCCCTGCTCATCAATATTGTTGATGAGCAGGTAGGGAATGGCCATACGGGAGTACGGTGGATCTGGCTCATCACCAACCATCACCACTTGGCTGTTGGGGTCAAGTTTGCAGATGGTTTCCGCCGCTACGACCCCCGCCGGGCCCGAACCCACGATAACATAGGTCATGCCGGTAGTCCGAATTTGCTTCGGGTCTCGTCAGTCAGCTGGCCATCCGATGTCCAGCCCCTAATCTGGTAGTACTCCGGCAACATCACATCAAGGCCAGCCACCTTGCCTTCCGCAGGACCGGTTTTGGCCGCATCCTTGAGTAACCGCTTGGGCAGATTGTCATCGGCTCCGGTCAACCCTGCACGCTGGATGTAGTCGCGCTCAAGGTTCCAGATGCGCTCTCCCGCCTCCAGCAGTTTCTCGGCAGTCCAGCCGCCTTCACAGGCCGCATCCACTTGCGGAGCAATGTTGTCCAGTGACCAGGCGAAGGTGGTGAACACACAAAGGCCGGTTGAATCAACTGCTGCGGTGGCATCCTGAAACGCCTTGACCAGACCGGCTTTCCCATCGACTGACAGGGGATCGGTCTTCTCGGGTATACCCAGCACTTCCGAAGCGACGGTGTAACTTCTCAGGTGACAGGCACCTCGGTTGGAAGTTGCATATGTCAGACCCATGCCTTGTACACCCCGTGGATCATAGGCCGGAAATTCCTGACCCTTGACGGTCATCGACAATTCCGGGCGGCCGTATTTTTCACATAGGCGTTTTGAGCCAAGGCCCAGATCTGCACCAAAGCCCTCACCGGATGCAACCTTCTCGGCACACCAGGCCAGCGCTTCTGCGGAACCAAAGCGAAGTTCCATGCCATCGGTTTGCTCGGCCGTGACCACACCCTCTTCAAACAGTTCCATGGCAGCTGCCACGGTGGCACCAAAAGAGATCGGATCAAAACCGTCTTCATTGCACACGAAGTTGGCATAGGTCAGGGCATCCAGATCACCGACCCCGGTATCTGCGCCAAGCGCCCAAGCTGCTTCATATTCCAGTCCGCCGGAATTGCCCCAGTACTCGGGTTTGTTCTCGACCGTAAAATGCCCCTTGTCAATCGTGGAAATCCGCCCGCAAGCGATGGTGCAGCCAAAACACGCTGCATTCGTGGTGAGGTTGGGTTTGCCGTCACTCTCACGCGGTTCTGCCATGGCTTCAGCACTGATCTTGTTGGCATCCTTGAACTGCACTTCACGCATGTTATTGGTGGGCAATGCTCCGATCTCGTTGATCACGTTCATCAGAACCTGGGTTCCCATGGCCGGTAGGCCCTGTCCGGTGACTGCATTTTCTGCCAGAACCTGTTTTTGCTCAGCGGTCACCTGCATGAACCGTTTTGGATCCTTGACATTACCGACACCCAGGGTACCGCGCACCGCCATCGCCTTCAGGTTCTTTGATGCCATTACTGTACCGACACCGGAACGGCCAGCCGCCCGGTGCAGATCATTAATGACCGCAGCATACAGGCACCCCGCTTCAGCAGAGCGTCCAATTGCAGCAATTCGAATTTGCGGGTCATTCAGCTTTTGATGGATCAGCTTGTCAGTATCCCAGACGGACTTGCCCCACAGGTCATCTGCCGGCAGCAGTTCGACCTTGTCGTCAACGATATGCAGCATCACCGGGCTAGGTGAGCGACCTTCACAAATCACCATGTCCCAACCTGCCGACTTGAGTTCGGCACCGATGAACCCGCCGGAGTTTGAGCAGGCAATGGCTCCGGTCAGAGGTCCTTTTGTGATCACCGAGTAGCGGCCGCCTGTTGAAGCCATGGTTCCGGTCAAGGGACCAGTGGCAAAAATAAGTTTGTTGTCCGGCCCCAGAGGGTCACATTTGGGATCGGTTTCTTCAACAAAGTAGCGGGTTGCAAGTCCACGTTGGCCAATGTACTGATCTGCCCACTCCATATTGAGGGGTTCTTCACTGATTGACCCTTCGGTGAGATTGACTCTCATAATTTTTCTTGTCCAGCTCATGATATCCTCCTTCAGTTAACGTGGGCTTGGTTGTCGGTTTTCGCAGCCCAGGCCCGCATTTTTTCGAGGCCTGTAGCATCCGCATCGACGTAGGTAATTGCCTCAGTAGGACAGGCTGCCGCACATTGGGGATCTCCTCCGCACAAGTCACACTTAATGACCTTGCCGGTAGTCTGGTTGTAATTGACGGTTCCGAACGGACAGGCAATCGTACAAACCTTGCAGCCAACACAGACCGAGTCGAGAACTTCCATGGCCCCGGTTTCCCTGTTCATCTTGATCGCTTCTACCGGGCAGGCATGCAAACACCAGGCTTCATCGCATTGAGTGCATGTATAGGGCACAAAGCGGCCTTCTTCGTGAAATGTGAATATCTTGATTCGAGACTTCGCAGGGTTGAATACTCCCTCATTCTCGAAAGAGCAGGCCATTTCACATTGTAGGCAGCCTGTACATTTATCAGGGTTGATGTTCAAAGATCGTAGCATTTGTTTATCTCCTATTTGGTGTACAAGTCCCTGATCATTAATCAGGTCGAATTTACTTATAGAGTGTAGAGTATTGTGGCAAAGATTGGCATGAGTATCAAATGAAATAATGACGAAAAGACATTCCGGTTTGCTTGATTGGAAAACCCTGTTGTATAAGATTCGCAAATCAGCAGGCAGACATGGAAATAGTGCAAGGCGCATTGACCCAGTATGAATCAGTCAGAATCACAGTATTCTCCAGTAGTCATGATGTCTGGTGTCTCACGGGCATTTGATGATGCCAGGGCCACCCGCGTCGTGCTGGATAACGTCGACTTCACGGCAAGTGCCGGTGATCTGGTTGCCATTACCGGACCCAGTGGTTCGGGAAAGTCTACATTTCTACATTTGCTGGGAGGCATTGATATTCCCGACCGTGGACGTATCGTGATCAATGACATGGACTTGACTTCCCTGAACGAAACCGGGAGAACCCTGTTTCGAAGAAAGCACATTGGCGTAGTTTTCCAGTTCTTCAATCTGGTACCAACCCTGAACGTGATTGAAAACCTCAGATTGCCACTTGAGCTCTGTTCTCTCAAATCCGATGACTCGGTGGTTCTGCCGCTGCTTGAACGCTTTGGTCTCGATCATCTGGCCCATTCCTATCCCGACCTGCTTTCAGGAGGTGAGCAGCAACGAGTCGCAGTGATTCGCGCCGCCATCCATAAACCATCGCTCATTCTGGCCGATGAGCCAACTGGAAATCTGGATGACTACCAGGGCCGCGTAGTCCTTGACTTGATACGCCAGGTTTCCAATGATGGCACTTGCGTGATCATGGCCACCCACTCCCAGAGTGCTTCCGAATACGCCGACCGGCATTGCACAATCAGAAATGGCAATCTCCACGAAGCCTCGCAAACTTGAGGTGCCGGACTCGGCAACCGGCACGTTGCTGAAAATTTTCCTGAGGGAGCAGAAAAAATCTCCGGGGCCGTCTCTCCTGACTGTGTTGAGTATCACAATTGGAGTAGCGGCGATTGTAGGAGTCGATATCACAAGCCACTCTGCCCTCAGTGAATTCGAACGGGCCAACCGACTAAGCTCGGGATTCTCCACACATCAGGTTGTTGGCGGTGCTACAGGACTGGATGAGAACATCTATGCTGCAATCAAGCTGGATGGGAGATTCCCAGATACTGCACCGATCGTCCAGGCCGAGGTTCTGGTTAATCATGGCGATCAGACCTGGCAGCTACTGGGTATCGACCCACTCAGCGATTACCGGATTCGGGAATCAGCCCTGCTGGGCAGCGAATACGCGGAGCAACCAGAAATAGCGTGGCCGATTCACGTACCTGATACGCAAATATGGCCGGTTGGCTCAACCCTGACCCTTCACTATGGAAGCCAGCAACAGGAATTTACGGTAGCAGGTGAAATTTTCGACGAATCAGGTCAATCGGACATGCATGCTGAAGGCTTTCTGGTTACCGATATCATGTGGGCACAAGCATTTCTGAACAGGGTCGGCCTGCTCACCCGGATTGATCTGAGACTGGATTCGGAAGCCAGTCCGCGCACCCTTCAAATACTTCTGCCAGACTCGGTACGCCTGATTGATCTACAAACCCGCCATACCTCCCAAAAGTACATGACCCGCGCATTTCGAACCAATCTGACCGCACTTGGGTATCTGACACTACTGGTTGCCATGTTCTTGATCTATAGCTCGACCGTGTTTCAGATTGCCCGCAGACGCGGCCTGCTATCCCAGTTAAGGGCCATTGGCTATACCCATCATGAAATCACCCGCATACTTGGCACGGAACTCTCCATAATCGCCTTGTCTGGTGTCTCAATGGGCATTGGTTTGGGGTACCTGTTGTCCGCACTGATGCTGGGACTAGTGACCGACACCATCAATCTTCTGTATTTTGATCTGGCACACGGTGCCCTCGAGTTGCCTGGTGAAACAATCCTGAAATCCGTAGTAATGGGCCTTCTGGGAACGGCAATTGCCGGAGCAGTTCCGATTCGGGAAGCAGGACAAGTCACCGTACAAGCCCTTTCCAAACGTACATTTGAAGAGGGCAAGACCCTCACGCTCTCGCGCAGGATGCTTCCGGTCGCAATCTGCTTTTTTGGGCTGGGTGCCCTGATCCTGATGTTTTCCGGACAGTCTCTCGCTATCGCCTTTGCCGGCTTGTTCCTGCTGGTACTGGGGCCTGCAGCAAGTACGCCCTGGTTGATTTATCACATCTGCCGAATTCTTGGCCCGCTGGCCGACAGCACACTGGGGCTGGTCGCGAAAACCGCGGTAATCAATATTCGCTCACACCTCAGTCGAACCGGGATTTCGGTCATTGCCCTGTCCTTGGCGGTCAGTACCTCCCTGGGTGTGGCATTGATGATTGACAGCTTTCGCTACTCGGTGGATAACTGGATCAACCATTATATGCGCTCGGATTTGTATGTGGCGAGTACAGTTCCGGACGAGCCGTATTTTTCCGAGCTCTTCCGTGCTGAAGTGGCCACTGTGGATGGTATTCAGGACACCGGATACAGTACGCGAATATCCATCCAATCCGAGTTTGGCCTACACGATCTACTGGCGATGGATATCGGTCCTTCTTCATTTCTTGGCTTCATGATCCAGTCACCACCAGGGGCAGATCTCTGGGACCGGTTCAATCAACCTCGAACTGCCTTAATCTCGGAATCTTTTGCAAACCGACATGCCGTGTCGGTTGGTGACGAGATTCCACTGCCGACTACGCAGGGCGATATTCCCTTTGAGGTGATCGGCATCTACCTGGATTATTCCAGCGAGCATGGCTTGCTAACCTTGTCCTGGGATAACTTTGATCGCTACTTCCCGAATCCGGGGCCGACTACCGCCAGCGTAATTCTTGAGCCCGGGGCCATCCCCTCGGATATCGAGAAAGCGATCAGTAGTCTTGAATCTGCACCCGAACAACTACTGGTCCGGTCCAATCAGGAACTCCGCGAACAAATTCTCAAGATATTTGATCAGACGTTTGAAATCACCGATATCCTGCGCTGGCTAACCGTACTGGTTGCCATGACCGGCATGATATTCTCATTGGTTGCGTTACAACTTGAACGTTCTTCACTGAATGCAAAACTAAAAGCTGTCGGATTCAGTCGAGTTCAACTCGCCATGCAGATTATCTCTGAGACTTCAATTACGGGTTTTCTGGCGGGGCTGATTGCGATTCCGGTCGGGTTGATGCTGTGTCTGTCCCTGATTGAGGTGATCAATGTCCGGTCGTTCGGCTGGACCATGATGAACCATATTGACCCGATGCTGGTTCTGGCGGCTGTTGGCATCTCTACCCTGTCCGCTACAGCGGCAGGCATTTATCCGGCCATGCGCATGTGGAGAACGCCAATCACGGCAGGACTGCGCGATGAGTAGAATCGTTTTGGGTATTGTTTGTCTTTTGGCTATCGGCTTCATGCTGGCAGATCGAATGGGCAATCAGGATGTCGAAGCGGTACCCACCCGGTTTCTCTCTGGTGTGTTACCGGATTCCACTGACAGTCAGGATTATGACCATGCAAGCCCCGATACGGTGATTCAGTTTCCCAGGGACCACGGCGCACATGAGGGCTTTCGTCATGAGTGGTGGTATTTCACGGGCAACCTGCAATCGCAGGAGGGTCGTGAATTTGGTTATCAATTGACGTTTTTCCGGTTTGCACATGCCTCTCGTTCCGAGATCCAGAATGCATGGAACAACGATCAGACGTGGATGGCACATCTGGCGGTCAGTGACATTGAATCCGAAAGATTTTTCCTCAAGCAGGATATGTCGCGTCAGTCACTGGGTCTCGCCGGTGTGAAGATTCAGCCGTTCCGGGTATGGCTGCACAATTGGCATGCAACAGGGACCGAACCGTCTGAGCCAGATCGGCTGGCACTTGACTTGAATGCCGAAGGTGATGGTTTTTCGATTGATCTGTCTGTCAAGAGCAAAACGGCACCCGTGCTACAGGGCGAGAATGGCTACAGCAGAAAGGGTCATTCGGGGAAGTCCGCTTCTCATTATTATTCCTATCCGGACATGGAGACTTCGGGACAGATCCGAATTGACGGAAAGACGTTTGAGGTCTTTGGCACAACTTGGATGGACCGTGAGTGGTCAAGTGCACTTCTTCAGGAGAATCAAACCGGGTGGGACTGGTTTGCCCTGCATCTTGATAATGGCAAAAAGATCATGGCTTTTCAGATGCGACAGGAACAAGGGGAGGCTTATCGCCATGCCGTATTGATTGATCCAAGGCAGGAAAAAATACCACTTGACGTGATTGAAATGATCCCGACTCGAAGCTGGATTAGCCCGGACACAGGGATTGAGTATCCGATTGGATGGAAGTTAGGCTTGCAATCTGTACAGGAGATGATTGCCCTTGAGGTCGACAGTCTCATGCCCAATCAGGAAATGGATTTGCTGTTCCGATACTATGAAGGCGCAGTCGAGGTACGTGGACAGTCTGGCAATGAGGAAATTTCTGGTCGGGGATACATGGAATTGACAGGATACAATTGAGCGATTGAACGTGGAACAGGAACGGAATGTGCGATGTCGACGAGCGATCTCGGGTCAAGACAAGGCAACCTGAATGAATACTGGCCAAAATCCTTCATTCGTTGTTCAAGTGAGAGTACAATAAATCTACTGGAACGTACTGCGCCACGAACCGACCATTTCTGTTCGGACCATTTCTGTTCGTTCGACTGATCGATCCATTAACGGTAACGATTCCAAAACTTAGAACCAGCTTTCTTACGCCAACATGCAATCAAAAGTCACCCACATGCTCGTTTGTGTTCTTGTTTCATTGACAATAGCCTCCTGCGGCAGTGCGGAAAAGAGCAGGGAAAATCAGCGTGCAGACCCGAAAAAAATCGATCCTGACAGCAATTCATCAAGCGGTTCGCTGTTCAGTAACATTCGATCATCCAGACCACGCGGTGAACTCTATAAACCGACCCCTGTTCAACCACTGGTCCTGCCAGAGGATATTCTGAATACATCCAGCGACTCGGTCAAACAGGAGATTGCAAGTTATGACCCTGATACATTCAGGGTGTTGCCCGCGATCAAGGGGGCACGAATCGCAAGAGAGGGAGACAGGCTGTGGCTTGAAGTTGACTCTGATGTGCAACCGGTCTGGGAAGCAATTGTTGAATACTGGGCAATCAGCGGTATTGATCTAGTGAATCACAACCCAGAGGCTGGACTGATGGAAACCGAGTGGGTAAGGAGTACCCCGGTTGTCGATGAAGACGTACCGGAAGCCCTGAGACTGGCCAGGGCAGTACTAGGTGCATTAACTCGCAGAGGCGAGGCGATGCATCGGTATCGATTGCGTTTTGCGAGAATGGGGGAAGACAAGACTGCGGTTTATGTGTCTCATCGTTCTGTTGAACGCAAGGAGATTGATCGCGGCAAGCAGGTCAGCGAATTC
>VXPI01000346.1:0-1920 GCA_009839585.1 Gammaproteobacteria bacterium | reverse complement strand
TTGTAGTGCTATTCGAAGATGGTCAGAGCAAAACGTCCTGAGCAAGCGATGGCGTGTCGACAAGATTGTTCCCTTTATTCGGCAGGTCAGGTGCCCCAAATCCCGCCTGATCAACCAGCGGCATAATCCGGCCGATCAATCAAAGCCATAGTTGTATTCGATATCCTTGGTGCCGTTGACCTGAGCGTGAAACGAAACAATCACCCGGTCTATCTCGCCGCGGTATGGAAAGGCCATATGCTTGAGGTGTGATGGAAACACTACCAGAGTTCCATCGCTCGGATAAATGGTGGTCTGATAATCGTGAAGATACACGTTGCCCCAATCCCCGTGGCCACCTGCACTATGCTCGAGATCGGGACCATAGAAACGGGTCACGCCGTTCAGCATGCCGTTTTCGAGTCGGTCTGATTCATTACGACTGGCGTTTCCTGATTGCACATAGTAAACCCCTGACCACGAGCAATTGCCGTGCACATGTGTTTCATGGAATACGGAATCGTTGCATATCTGAAACCAGAGTCCGGTCAAGTCGATACGAACATCCTTAACCCCGAAGCGTTTCCATACGCCCTGATTGAGGTGTCGGGAAATTTTGAAGACATTTCTGGCAATGAATTCCCTCAACGCATTGAGGGCCGGATGATCGAGGTCTTTCGCAAAGCTATCGGGGCTGATATAGCTGCCAATTGTCTTTTGCGGGTGTTGGTCACGATATTGATGAAACAACCCAAGAAGTTGTGGATTGATTTTTTTGTGCTCTGGCAACTTCGCTTTCAACAAGGTCACGGGAGCCATCTGGAAGATTCCATCCCGTTTAAGATCAGCCATTACTTCAAGACTTCCTGCAATTGTGTTCCCGATCCAGACAGCCTTGAGCACTCTGTTCTGATGTCAGGCATAACTGTGTTCCCGATCCGGGAATGCACCCGACTTGACTTGTCGGACGTACTCAGCCAACGCACCTTGAATACCCTCCCGGTTTCCGACAAGGAAGTTCTTTACGAATTTTGCCTTCTTGCCCGGATAAAAGCCCAGTAGGTCATGCCATACAAGAATCTGTCCATCGGTAGATGCGCCTGCCCCAATACCGATTACAGGCACGTCGAGTGCTTCCGTTAACTCCTTGCCGAGTGATTCGGGAACACATTCGATCAGGATCATTGATGCCCCGGCATCCTGCAGCACGCAGGCTTCGTCGATAATCGTCTGGCGTTTTGCAGGATCTCGACCTTGTACCCTGTACCCACCCAGGTGATTCACGGACTGTGGAGTCAGACCCATGTGCGCACAAACGGGTATGCCTCTTTCGGTCAGCAATCGGGTGGATTCCGCGAGCCATGCTCCGCCTTCCAGCTTGACGGCTTGCGCCCCTTCACGCATGAGGATTGCAGCATTCTCCAGGCTTTTGGATTCGCTGTAGTAGCTCATAAATGGCAGGTCCGCCAGCAGGAAGGATTTCTGATTACCTGATTTGACGCATCGCACGTGATAGGCCATATCACCAATGGTAACCGGTAGACTGCTATCATGACCGTGGATGACCATACCCAGGGAATCGCCAACCAGAATCAACTCGACCCCAGCTTCGCTCGCAGCATAGGCGCTTGAATAATCATATGCTGTGACACAGACGATCTTCTCGCCTTTCACCTTCATGGCATTTAATGTTGCTATTGTGTGCAAAGCCCTGCCCTATTGAGTTATCCGGCTGTGCTCGCTCACAGCCATTGCTCTTCGGGCAAAGTCGCTTGAATACTCGCGACACCAATCGCCCAGAAAATTATCAAACGGGTCAGCAGCCAGGGATGAATCCCCGACTGCTCTCGGACTATTGGCAGTCTGATGAGCAAGGAAACTGTCCAACGAGTTTATATATCCCTTTATGGCAACAGCCGCCTGCTCATGGCATCCCTGGGA
>VXPI01000062.1 GCA_009839585.1 Gammaproteobacteria bacterium | reverse complement strand
ATCCTGGATTATTCGGGAGAAACTGGAACGATGTCTGTCCGTGATCGATAATCTACAGCCGGAACTTCCCGTTATTGAGGAACGGACCAGACAAAAACTGGAACGACGCATTGCTGGGATTCAAAACGAGGTTGAACCTGAACGCATTGCACAGGAAGTAGCCCTGTTGCTAGTCAAGAATGACGTCACCGAAGAGCTGGACCGGTTAAAGTCGCATCTGGGAGAATCAATTTCCCTGTTGAATGATGGTGGCCCCGTTGGACGGCGCCTTGATTTCTTAATGCAGGAATTAAACCGGGAAGCCAATACGCTTGGTGCCAAATCCGTAAGCTCGGCCATGACCAGAGCCTCAATTGACCTGAAAATGCTGATTGAACAGTCACGAGAACAGGTTCAGAATCTGGAGTAGCCCTGCAACATCCTGACCCCATCATGCCAAAGCAAGCCATCGACCCGAAAATCCTGATCCTCTCGGCCCCTTCAGGTGGTGGCAAGACCAGTCTCGCTCTGGCACTTGTCAAGGGTCGATCCGATGCAGAGATTGCCATTTCCCATACCACTAGAGGGGCACGCCCCGGAGAAATTGATGGTGTTCATTATCAGTTCGTGGATTCCGATACCTTTAGGAAGTTGATTGATGAAGATGCATTCATCGAGTATGCTTCGGTATATGGAAACCTGTATGGAACATCCCGTGTAGCGGTCAATGACCTGCTGGAATCCGGCAAGCATGCAATTCTGGATATCGACTGGCAGGGAGCTCGTGCCGTTAGGGAGTGCCACCCTGAGGCAATCTCGGTATTCATATTACCGCCTTCAATCCATGAACTCGAGCAGAGACTGCGAGAACGTAATCAGGATAGTGAACTGGTGATTCGACAGCGCATGGACAAGGCCAGGGAGGAATTAAGTCATCAGGCTGAGTTTCAGACGGTACTGGTCAATGAAAATTTTGATGATTCTGTTGCATGTTTAAATCAAATACTGGACGCGCCTGATCATGAGTGAAAGGCATGTCCATCCCCGCATTGTGGGAGCTAGTGTCAGTAGTAAATAGGAATGGCAGCAGGATGCACATGACGGTCCTATTGAAGACATGATTTAACGTGCCATCAGTTTCACTATGAAGTGCAATCATCCCTCACAGATTCGCGAATGCACGATTTATGTACCCGATTCCCCACAAAACCGGTTCTCCCATCATGCGATGTATCAACCGCATGACGCTACTGCCGGCGCCGGATACCGGGAATTCGAATGAAGCGCAAGCAAAATCGAATCATCTGCGGTAAAGTAGACAGAGCACGGAACACTGAAACATGAAGTCGAGATAGACAGAGTATATGAAGCTAGAGCCCTGCATTGTTTTCATCATGACCCGCCAGTGGCTGACCATTCTGGTTTCATTGCTTGTCATGCTCACCCTGGGTGCCGGGATCATGAATCTGGTTCTGGTCGATGTCGACGTTCGAAATCATTTCAGCAGCGACAACCCGAACATCATCGCTCTCGAAGAACTTGAGGAGACCTATGCCCTGTCCGATGTCGCTCTGGTTGCCGTAGCTCCGCAGGACGGGACGATCTTCAATCGCGAGGCAATTGTTGCCATTGACGAGTTGAGCGAGCAACTCTGGCGCACACCCTATGCCACCCGTGTCGACTCCATAACGAACTATTCTTACAGCGAGGGCTTCGAGGATGAACTGGTTGTCGAACCCCTTATCAACGATCCTGCCACCCTGAGTGGCGCAGACCTGGAACGAATCGAGAAAATTGCGCTCGAAACCGAGGAAACGGCAGGGCGTTTCGTTTCCCGCAACGGCCGGGTTGCCGGATTGGTTGTCAGCATCATCCTTCCCAGGGACCAGGTGACGGGCAAGCAGGAAGTCACCGACTACCTCTACAACGTGATCGACCTAGCTAGGGAAAAGCATCCGGGAATTGATTTTCACGTCACCGGAGAACTCATTCTCAATCGTTCCATGCGTGATGCAATTGACGAGGACATGGGTGTTCTCGGTCCTGTCGCTCTTGCAGTCATGCTGTTGATTGCCTTGATTCTGTTGCGCTCCTTGTGGAGTACTCTCGCGATTGTCCTAATGCTGGTGGCTGTCTTGCCGTCCTCGCTCGGCTTTGCCGGCTGGATAGGCATGAGGTTTTTCGGCGAGAGTGGGGCCGCGTTGTTCGTGTTGATGGCGGTTACCGTCGCACATTCCGTGCACATTATCGAAGGCATGTCGACGGGCTTGCGGCAGGGAATGGATCGCAGGCAGTCGGCGATGTATTCCATTCGAGTCAACATTTGGCCTGTATTTTTGACTTCGCTAACAACTGCAATCGGGTTTCTGAGCCTGAATTTCGCGGACATGCCTCCGTTTCGAATCATGGGAAACATCGTAGCGTTCGGCGCCATGTGTGCGTTCGTATATTCGGTGACACTGCTGCCTGCTTTTCTCTCTGTGATGCCCGCGCGGGCCTGGCAGATTGGCGAGGTGAAAACAGATGTGTATGATCGACTCGCGCGTTTTGTCATCTCCTATCGCAAGGCCCTGATGGTCTTTTTCGTGATCGCTTCGGTTGTACTAGTTGCGGGAATCTCCCGGATTGATCTCAGGGAAAACTGGCTCGAGCTTCTCGACGAGAGCTACGAATTCCGCCGTTCCATCAACTTTCTGAACGAGAACTTCTCTGGCGTGGAAACCTACGAATACTCTCTTAACTCCGGACGCCCGGATGGAGTCACCGATATCGGGTTCCTGAGCAAGGTCGAAGCGTTTGCGCAGTGGTACCGAACACAGCCGGAAGTGGCCCACGTCTTCGCTCTTCCTGACATTATCAAGCGACTGAACAAGAATCTGCATGGTGAAGATCCCGATTACTACATGCTTCCGGACGACTCTGATCTCGCCGCGCAATATCTCCTGCTTTACGAGTTTTCCCTGCCAGTCGGGCGAGACCTGAACAATCTCATTGACTATGACCGGGCCGCAACGCGCATGACAGTAGCCTTGAAAAGCATGTCAAGCAAGGAGAAGATCAGGCTTGACGACAATGCAAGAGAGTGGTTGCGCAACAACGCTCCCGACCTGGAAACTTCGGCTACCGGGGTTTCGGTCGTGGGAGCCCGCTCGATCCAGAGGAACATTGAAGGCATGTTGACCGGTACCATTGTGGCAATGACTACCGTCTCCCTGCTTCTGCTAGCCGTGTTCCGAAGCATCCGTCTTGGCCTTCTCAGCCTGATCCCGAATTTTGTTCCGGCCGCCATGGCGATGGGCTTTTGGGGATATGTCGTCAGCGAGATTGGGGTCGCTGCATCGGTTGTCACCGCCATAGCGTTTGGCATCATTGTCGACGATACGATTCATTTCATGACTAAATACGTGGAAGCCAGGAAGAGAGGCCGGCTTCCGTCGGAGTCAGTTCAGTACTCGTTCCGTTCGGTGGGCAGGGCATTGGTAACCACAACCTTGATATTCGGATTGGGATTCATGGTGTTCGGCGCGTCCGGGATGTCAGCCAATCAGGCACTCGGCCTGCTCGTGGGCATTACGGTGTTCATCGCCTTGGTGGCGGACTTCCTGTTTCTCCCTCCGCTACTCATGGCACTTGACGGAACCCGGGAAACGGACGAGGAGATCAGGGAGCGGCTGCAACGCACGGCCGAATGATCAGTCAGTGTATGTCCGATCCGGTTCCGCGTATTTTAGGCCGAACTCTCGCCTCTTTTCGGAAACGAGGTAATTCAGATTGCTGGTCGGCTTCAACGACGGCAACGGATTGAACCGAAGCTCGTAGTTTTCCGGGTATACTTTGAGCGTGAAGTGATGGGCGATCAGCAAAACGTTGACGGCCAGTTGCAGTTCTAACCACCGCGATCCGAGACACGTGTGCGTACCCAGCCCATAGGGTGCATAACTGGAGTTGCGATTATCTTTCCGGTCAGACAGATGCCGGTCAATATCGAATTTATGAGGATCCGGAAAAATGTCTTCCATGTAATGGGTTGCCGTCTGGGCAATATATAGCCGGGCACCGACCGGCAGCTCGTAGCCTTCCACCACGCATGAATTCATCACGTCTCGAAGGGACATCGGAACAATCGGGTACATTCGCAAACACTCCATGAGGAAACGGCGTGTAACGTCGATCGCATCCGGGGTGAAATCCTTGCCATCCGGATCTCCATTGTCGAACAGGGAGTCGGCTTCAGCTCGAATCCTCTCGTAGAGCCCGGGCTGCGAGGCCATAGAATACAGCGCGAAGTTGAACGAGTCGCCGAGATATACGCTCGCCACTAGGGTTGCCGAAAGCGCGAAACGCAGATTGGATTCCGGGACCAACGCCGGATCGCTTGCATGCAGGCTCAGCCAGTCGTCCGCAAGGTTTCTCGGACAGCCGGCGCGCTGGGCGGGCGTGGATATGCTCTGGATGCGTTTGATCAGGGTATCGACTGCTTTTGCACGGCGCCTGATACCAGGGGTATGCAACATGAATCTGGGAAGGGCCCTGACTACATAGGTGTTAAGCGCCCTCTCCTTGAAGACAATCAGATCATCGATAATGTCTTGTGTATCAACGCCAATCGAAAGCGGAGAAATTTGTGCATTGATCATGTATCGGCAGAAACTCTTTGCAGAGTAATGTTCGCCGACCTTCCAGCCCGACATGTATTGGCGCGCATAATCGATTAGTTGCGGCATCTGGTCTTCCAGTCTCGCGCGTGAATACGCCGGAGATATTGCCCTGCGAAGTCGGAAATGATCAGGACCGTCAAGGGAGGGCAACACCCCGCATGCCCCGTAGATTTTCTCGAATCCGGCAAAATAGTCCCGGGCCCTGAGGTATTTGCGCCCGCGCCGATGCACCCAGAAATTGGTTTTTGGCCCGGCCAGAAAGATCATGGGCTTCCCAAACGGCAGACGAATCTGGAAAACGGGTCCGTATTGCTTGGCCAATTCCGCAAAGAATGACGGCACGTTGCCCTTTCGCATGCTCTTGTTGCCCAGCAGGTCACGCAGAGCGACGGTTGGAATTTTCTTGTTCAGGCTGGAGCGCCTGAGCATTGGGGTGGCAATGTTGTGTTTGACTGCTCTGGCTATGGACTGTCCGATAAGGTCCATCTTGCAGATGGCATCGATTCGGTCTTCTACCCCCTTGTCGAGTTCGTAGATGAGCCGGAATACATCGCAGGTGTTCATGAGACTGATGATGATGATGTCTCGCGGATCGGGAATCGTGTCGGTGAAGACCGCTTCCCGGATGCGTGTCTTGATGAACTGGGATGCCGTACCGTCGATTGGGTCCTTATTCAGATTCTTCGTGTACCTGCTTGAAGGATTCAGGGTCCAGAATTCCCCGTCTTGATATTGCAGAATGTTGATGGCGACCAGATGATCCAGAGTCAAGTCGATAATGGATTCAGCCTGCATGGTGAACCGTTCAACCCAGTACTGGGGGTTGCGTTTTTTCGGTTCATCCGCGATCTGCTTCAGGATGGGATCCAGAATCGGGTTGTCCGTTTCGGTCTTGTCCAGAAGATGCAGCAACTCCAGGTCCGTGTCAATGCGCGAAAGGAGAGACAATTCCGCAAGTACTGCCCCGACAAAGGCACAATTCAAATCCCACCCCGGCACCTGGTAGAAATAGCCGTTCTGCTCGTTGAGAAGCATCAGGATCAACTCTTCGGGGAGTGTCAAGCATTCTATCGTATCAAGCATGGTGATTTGCGCCAGATCTTGTTCTTGTTGTCCGAAACCTCCGTTTATTCTGGAGAAAGCAGGATAGTTTGCGGATATCCGCATTGTTTCACTCTGATATTTTATCCATGTTTTGACCGGTTTTGTCAAATGATGCCAGTAGCCCTATTCTCAAAACAGGAATGGCTAAAAGAGGAAAAAAGGGTAAAAGACCCTGTCAATCAGGGCATTGCCGGCAAATACCGTTATTGAAACGTTCCCCCACTGGGTGAACAGGCTTATACCCCCGAGACGGCAAGGCCCCTAAAGATTCCAGCACAGGTCACCGCAGTAGGCAGTCACAAGTTCAACTCCCGGGCAAGCCTGATGGTTCCCGCAACGCTCCCCGGGCGGCTGGGACCCGCAGGGATGGTCGACCGGCCATGCCCGCAATGCCCACCTCCCGGGAGCGAAGCCATTCAACCGGCTTCGCCGGGCCACTGGGCAAGGCACTGAAATTCGCGCGTCTCGCAACGGGCCCCACACCACCGGGATCACATGTCCGGACGCTGGCGGTAATCCGCATCCTGTGGATGTCCAGCCCGGCAACCCGGGCATGGACAACGTGAAGGGCATCATTGTCATGGTTTCACCTGTGAAAGTCCAAGGGATGGAATCCGGAGGCGGCAAGGCGAATGGAAAGGGCACATGCATCGAAACACGAGGCAGCCGGATGCGGGGGACGAAGCCCGGGCTTCTCCACCAATGGAAAATACGACCATGCTCCCGCATCCGGATTCATCCTGCCATACCCGGTCAACAGGAAACAGAAAATTCCATTACATGGCAGGCGGGTGATTGAACCGCACGTTTTGCCTGTTATAATCCTTCTTTTGTTTCTGAATTTCATATAAAGTGGCTAGAATTACTGTTAATGATTGCCTGGAAAAGGTGGATAACCGATTCCAGCTTGTCATGATCGCTTCCAAGCGAACTCGGGAGCTGATACTGGGTGCAGAGCCCTTGGTCGACCCCGAAGGCGACAAGCCTACCGTGATCGCATTGCGAGAAATTGCCGAGGGGCTGGTTGACGCATCGATCCTCGAAAAAAACAACAACATGCTGGATGATTTCGACCTTGATGAAAGCCCGATGTACGATGCGGAGATTGAAGGCATGGACGACACCGACATAGAAGGTGCAATCCGACAGGCAATCCTCGAGGGCTCCGATGGCGACCAAGCTGGCAATAGCGCAAAGGCTGAAGAAGAATCTGGGTGAATTACTGGAATCCTCTTCTTCCAGCGCATCCGGATCCGATTATGAAACACTTTTCGCAGACCTGAACGAGACCCTTGAGGAGTATCTGGACCCACAGTCCATCTCCGATATTTTCAAGGCAACCATCTTCGGTGCCAACGCCCACAAGGGACAGAAACGCAAGAGTGGGGAAGACTTCATCTACCACCCCATGGCAGTGGCCAAGATACTTGGTGAAATGCACATGGACAGTCGTACCATCATTGCAGCGATATTGCATGATGTTATTGAAGACACGGACACCACCCTCAAGCAGTTAGAGAAAAAATTCGGACGGGAAATAGCCCACCTCGTCAACGGGGTCAGCAAGGTCAGCCATCTCGAAGAACGGACTTCCCGCAAGGATGCCGAGGCAATCTCGTTTGGCAAGATGTTCATGGCCACTGCGGATGATATCCGCGTCATTATCATCAAGCTTGCCGACCGCCTGCATAACATGAGTACGCTGGATTCGCTGGACCGTGGTCGACAAGACCGCATTGCCCGCCAGACCCTGGAAATATATGCACCCGTAGCCTGTCGACTCGGGATGTATGATCTGGCCTTGAAACTTGAGGATCTGGGATTTCAACGACTGTATCCATGGCGCTACAAGACCTTGAGCCGGGCGGTTCGGACTACCTCCAGTGCACGCAAGAAAATGGTTCGTCGGGCCAGCAAGCAAATTTCCGATGCACTTGCCAATGATGATATTGAAGTCAGCATCGTCGGAAAATCCCTCTACAACATCTATCGCTCCATGGGAAAAAGCGGAATTGCCCTGGATGACATCAAGGACATTTACTCGATTCGCATCATCACGCATACCCGCAAACAGTGCTACGAAGCCATCGGTGTCGCACATGAGGTGTTTCGCCCGTTACCGGGAAATTTCAAGGATTTTATCGCCATCCCCAAGACCAATGGCTATCAATCGCTACATACCATGATTGTCGGCCCCAATGGCCAGGCAATCGAGATTCAGGTACAAACCCGTGCGATGCATGTCATTGCAAGATCCGGGGTGGCTTCACTCAACATGCCTGATGAAGTGCTGAATGACGAGGGCCTACCTACCAGGCATCTAGCCCATGAATGGGTGAGCAGCGTAGTCGAGTCTCATGAACTGTCGAGTTCCTCCGGCGAATTCATGGAACACCTGAAGACTGCCCTGTTTCCGGATGATGTATACGTGTTCACCCCGAAAGGCGACATTAAACGTTTGCCGGTTGGCGCTACAGCACTGGATTTTGCCTATTCGGTACATACGGATATCGGCAACGAAAGTATCGGCGCCATCGTCAATGATCAGCCTGTGCCCCTGCATGAGGTTCTGAACAATGGGGACCGTATCGAAATCAAGACCCGAAAGCCTGCAAATCCGAATATCTCGTGGCTGGATTTCGTAACCACGTCTCGGGCCAAAACCGCAATCCGTCACCATTTCAGTACCCGGAGATGCCAGCAGGCCCGGCAGTTTGGCAAGAAATTACTGTTCACGGCCCTTCTCAATATGGGGTACAAAAAGCGCCGCATCCCGGAGACGGAAAAAAATCGCTTGCTTGAAGATCTCAAGATCGATAACTGGAATCAGTTACTCTCTGATATCGGATCAGGGTCACGACTTCCCCTACTGGTCGCCCGTCAACTGCTCGAGCTTTCATCAGATGAAATCGAAACGCCGGGTACTGCAACCACAGCGGACTTGACCATTGAGGGCACAGAAAATCTCATTGTGACTCATGCACAGTGCTGCCATCCTGTTCCGGGCGATAAAATCTTTGGCATATACTCTACCGGCAAAGGGCTGGTAGTCCATCGCAACCAGTGCTCTGATGCTGATACAAGATCGCAGCCACTGGAGAATTGCGTTCACCTGAACTGGTCAAAAGATGTTGTTGGGTCCTATGAGGTCAGCTTGATTGCCGAAATTGCGGACGAACCCGGAATACTGTGGAAAGTCGCCGGAATCATTGCCAATCACAATTCCAATATCAACGGCATTACCATGAATGGCGAGCCTTCGGGCACAGCACGGCTTTCGATTTTGCTGTTGGTCCTCAACACCCAGCACCTTTCAAGGATTATTCGGGATATGGAGTCGGAATCGACAGTGTACAAGGTATACAGACCATGAAGCGGGTATTGTTTGTGTGTCTGGGCAATATCTGCCGCTCACCAAGTGCAGAAGGCATGTTTCGCAAGATTGTCAGGGAGAGGGGGTATGAAGAGGTGATCGAAATTGATTCTGCAGGAACCGGCGATTGGCACATCGGGCATTCTCCCGATCATCGTGCGCAAGAGGCAGCGACACGTCGTGGCGTTGACCTGTCTGACTTGAGAGCACGGCAGGTGAGCAACGAGGATATGATCCACTATGACCTGATTCTGGTCATGGATCGACGAAACAGGGCAGACGTCAGTTCAATGTCACAACCTGAATATCAGCACAAGATACGCTATTTGCTGGAATACAGCGAGCAATACGAGGAACTTGAGATACCTGACCCATACTACGGGGGAGTACATGGATTTGATGTGGTGCTGGACATGATTGAAGAATCCTGTGAACGACTGCTCGATTCGATCATCAAGTCATGACGTGCGAGTCAACTATCGAGATTAGCATCTCAGACCAGACCCTGACACTCTGTCATGCTGAAAGAGGGGCTGTGCGAACCTATCCGGTCTCGACCGCAAAGAAAGGATCAGGACAACTCAACGATAGCTACTGTACCCCGCTTGGCAAGCACATTATCCGAGCCAGGATTGGTGATGGGCAACCGACCAATACCGTATTTCGGGCACGTCGGCCGACTGGGGAAATCTATCGACTTGGCATGCATGAGGCAGAGCCTGAAAGGGACTGGATACTGACGCGCATTCTCTGGTTAAGCGGACTTGAGGTCGGCTATAACCGATTGGGCAATGTCGACACCATGAGACGTTATATCTATATTCACGGCTGTCCGGATGACGTCGCTGTCGGCCAACCCGGCTCTCGTGGTTGTATTCGAATGAGTAACGTTGACGTGATTGATCTTTTTGACTCCACCAGCATCGGTACTCCGGTAGTGATTCATGCCTGATTTGGGAAACTGTCAAGGAGAACTTCAAATCATGCAGTCCCCCCGGATCTTCTCACGAATCAATGAGGCGACCTACACCAACGCCCCTCCCCATGCAGCTAATCGGGGATGCCATTTATTGCGGCTACGCTCATGCCTGGTTGACTGGCAAAATACTAGCCATACTTGAAAACCGCCTGTGAAGGCCCGTGATTTTGACTATACACTCTCTTGCAAGCTTTACCGGATAATT
Source organism: Gammaproteobacteria bacterium (assembly GCA_009839585.1). Taxonomy (GTDB): domain Bacteria; phylum Pseudomonadota; class Gammaproteobacteria; order Arenicellales; family Poriferihabitantaceae; genus Poriferihabitans. The sequence continues at coordinate 1,650 of VXPI01000062.1, read as the reverse complement.
CCCCTAATTTGCCACTTGGTCCATTAATCGTCGATATCTCTGGTGAAAACCTGAGCCTACACGACATTATCTTGCTCCGTTCCCCCGCGATTGGTGGAGTGATCCTGTTCTCTAGAAATTATCGATCACGACAACAGATCACCGAACTGATTGCCGAAATCCGGGCTTTGCGCTCCCCCCCCCTTCTGATTTGCATTGATCAGGAGGGGGGGCGTGTACAACGTTTTCAGGATGGATTTTTTCGCCTGCCTGCCGCAAGACAGATCGGGATCCAATACGGACAGGATATGCAGCAGGGTCTACAGCTCGCCCGAAATTTCGGCATGATGATGGCCGGAGAACTGGTTTTGGCCGGCGTAGATATCAGTTTTGCGCCGGTTCTGGATTGTGCGCATCCGGAAAGTCAAGTCATCGGGGACCGGAGCTTCAGCGCCGACCCGAATGCGGTGACATCGCTGGCCGGTGAATTTATCAGCGGTATGCACCAAGCGGGCATGACCGCAACCGGCAAACACTATCCGGGCCATGGTGGTGTCAAGGAAGATTCACATGATGTACAGCCGGTCGATAACCGCGAATTGACCGCACTGCTTGAAAAGGATCTCTTGCCATTTCAAGGATTAGCCGGACGTCTGGGCGGCATCATGACGGCACACGTCCAGTTTCCCCGAATCGATACAGCTGTTCCCAGTTTTTCTCCCTATTGGCTGGGTACGGTATTGCGTCGACGTCTGGGATTTACTGGCATTGTATTCAGCGATGATCTGACAATGGGCGGGGCCGGGCAAGGCGGCGAGCCCCTTGAACGCGCTCATTCGGCATTACAGGCGGGTTGCGACATGATTCTGGTCTGCAATGACCGGGGGGCCGTGCTTGAAATTGCCGAACAACTTGGGGAGGAGCACAATCCCGACCCAAAAAAAACAAGGGGTCTTCGTGCTACAAAAAAATTATCAACACTCGACCTGACCCTGATCCGCGCAAGCCTTCCTGACCTTGGTTAGCCGCCAGCATGCACATGCTGAATTACATGCATTAAAGTCGAGAGGATATATCCAGTACTTCCTGAATACGGTTGACCGGCAGGCGGTTGCCGACCTGCCGCTCACAGAGTGTCAGGGCACGGCCCCTAATCATCGACATGATGGACGCTCACAGGGCATAGGGCACGGACAGTAAGTGGTTTTTCATCGTGCGCACCAGCCATGATGGCATGGCTTGCAGGGAAATCAAGGGTGGTTGCGACTGCATTTCCACATACAGCCTATTGATAAAATGAAATAAATTACTGGATGGAGCAAGCCACAAGGACGCCAAAATCAGGGAAAATGGGGTTAAAATAACACCGATTCAACCGCTTAATGTCATACCGACTGACAAGAAATGAGTTCGCACTGTATCAGGATGCTTGAAGTAACGACCGATTATGTCCAAGTACCTGAACATGCCATGCCAATCATGGCCGTCGAATCTGTAAAATAGCCAACTCGTCGTCTGCGCCGGTACTTGTAACCGGCGCAACCGGGCATCTGGGCACTAACCTTGTCCAGCGTCTTCTCAACGATGGTGCCAAGGTCAGGGTACTGGTACGGGCGGAGAGCAGGAATAAGGCCATCCAGGGTCTTGGTGTCAAGCGCTTTTGTGGTGATC
>VXPI01000024.1 GCA_009839585.1 Gammaproteobacteria bacterium | reverse complement strand
TTGTTTTCATTCATGAATAATACCACAATCCCCCTTTTCTGGCAAGCACTATTTAGTTGATCAATACAGCCTAAGGCGTTTTGTTTACCTTCGCTATCCACGATCTCACATACTTCACTAACTCTTGTTTGCCAAAACCTCGAGTCATTAACCCCCTCAACGATCAGAAAAGAATGATTATTGTTTGTCCGGGTCATCTGGATTTCTGTCACCAATATTCCTGGATTTTTATGTTCCCATAGCATGATGCTTTATGATGTCCCTAAGTATTGGGTTTGTTTATCCTGAATCCGTTAAAGGCACCGTAAGATCATTTCGTCCGTCAATAATGTACGGTGAATGGGTAGCGATAAGAGCATCAAATTGACAGAGTCCCACGATTTCGAGCAGATCTGGCAGAAATTTCTTTTGCCAAGTCAAATGAAGGGATAGTTCCGGTTCGTCAATGAGGACAACCGTATTTGATGGAACTCTGAACAGTAGGTCATAATGGAGAACCAATTCATGCTGCTCGCCCGAAGATAGGGAGTCTAACGGCAATTTTTGCCCTTCATCTCCCTCTACGACCAATCCAGCATCGCGGTCTATTTGAATTTGCTTATGCCGAAATTTCTGATTTATATTCTCAAGAAACATATGTGCACGGTTAGTCAAGTCTTCAAGCACTTCTAGTTTTTTTTCCGTGTCCTGGACATAAAGCGTCATCACCCTTGCTTGCGTACTGTCGCCCTGGTCATCAAGTTGCGGGATGTTAAAAGGATAAGCTTCGTCAAGAATGCCCATTTCCTTGAGATTGGCAGTTTTATTGGCCAATTCCTGCATTTTCTCTTGCAGTTTGGCTGGTTCAAGCGATTGGCTGGCAGAAATAAGGCGTTGAGGGAACGACTGGTCCAGGGCTTGGGCACTCCGACCATAGTTTGCCATCATGGCATCCAGCCTTCGATGGAAATCTCGACTACATTCGATTACTCTTGGGCCAGCATGCAATGGCTTCATGTGGTATCGAGTACGCCTGTTTGACTCTATTTGGATCAAGCGCTGGACCTGAATAAAATGTACTTTTGCGTGATCAAAAAAATCCTTGAGCCATTCGTTGGAATTCATTTCCTTGTGGTCCAACAGTGACCCAGAATAACCATACCTTGATATTACCTCTGATTCAGTCAAAACTTCATCATTGTGCATGTCAATCCAAAGACCCGAATCGCGATCCAAAGGCCGCAAGAAATCAAAATCAATTTTTTCCTTGATCAGATCGTTTACTATACGTCTGATTTTGAAGCTAACAGTGTTCTTCTCTTTGCCCTTAGAAAGGGTGAGCAGGTGAGTGTCTTCAGCTGCGTTCCTGCCCTCATTACTGGACAATTCAATCTTGGTGCTATCGTGAAAATGCATGGTAAATGATTGCATTGGAATCAGTGCAAAAAAACTCAGGTTTTTGCTCATGAGTGCATTAACCATCTGCAGCAAAGTCGTTTTGCCTACTCCGTTTGGTCCATGCAGAAGAGTGACTCGGTCATCCATGTTCAAGTGAATTTCATGGTCATACATGCCAAACAACCCACGAGCCTGAATATGTGTCAGTCTTAATAGTTCGTTTTCGATCACAATAGAATTCCTATGGAAACTCTGTTGATTACCTATTGGTAAATTTACGGCTACAACAAATAGCCCTTGGAGATTCTTTCAATCTTTGGTTAGAACAACAACAAGTTGAAGATAGAATTGGCAACGAACCAAGACTGGCTGAAACCAAGACTGGCTGAAACCAAGACTGGCTGAAACCAACAGTTTTTTTGTGTTTTTTCAGGAATTTTCACTATCATTCCAATAATCTCCAATCATAAGCGGGGCAATCGTATATTGCAATGTCTTATGCGGGTTCACCACATACGGGCCCTTGGTGTTCGGTTGCTACATTGGGGGATCATCAGTTCAAGAGGGTAGTCAGGCCTCACGCATAGAAGTGCCGGCATGCCGGTTCCCGAACCCGCCCGCCCGGGTGCTGTTGTTGGCCCGCTCGACGACGCCGTTCAGCCGGGGTTCCCGGGCGGCAGGACAGACAGGGGGGTTCCGTGGGTCTGGCAGGTCCTCGATGACGCCCGATAGGAAGCGTCCCGCTTTGACGGCGGTGGCCCGAGAACCTTCGTGTCAGCATGAACCTGCCGCTCGGGCAGGTTCGTTCGGCCACTTCCAAGGCATCACTTCTGTCGTTGGAAGAAATATATCCTAATACCGTACCTTAACCATGATCAAAGCGGGAACTTACCGGTTTGGCTATCCACAGGGGCATCATGGCGCGTACGGTAGCAAGTCCGTCCCGCTCTGATTCAGATAGCTGTGGCAGAATTGCCTCGAGACTGTCTTCGGCCTCTTCGGGTCCGAGCCACGCAGGGCACGGATAATGTCGCCCGCCTTTCGGTGCGGGGCCGTCAACTGCCAGCGTGGAGCATGATGCAGTTCGACGATCAATGAGCCGAAGTGTAGCCTCCGATGGGGCCAGAGGTGAGATAGATCGCGCGAACCGGGTTCTGGGTTGTCAATCCAAGATAGTTGGCCGCCGCACCACCACACGGCACAATCGTCTCTCTCCACAACTTCGACAGGGAGGTGAGTGCATTTTCGACCCAGAGTGCCCGAAAACCAAAGCGGGTCTTGATTGGACGCATATAGACGCCCTGGCAAATCCGCATGAGATGTCCAGAACGGGCAAGGCGCCATAATGCTTGATCGACAGCGCACGATTCCCTAGGTGAAGCAATGCGGCAGGATACAGCGGCACAGCCTCTGGAAAGGCCTATGCGTGTTCCATGATGCGTTTTGGGAGATTTCGCATGATTGTGTCCACAGGCTATGGCTATTTGTCAGAAATTCACAAGCAATGCTAACAAAATTCACCTCAGATGCACACTGTAAGAGAACATCGAGGGGTTTTGCATTGACTTATATCTCTTTCCAATAGCAATAATTTTTGCGATTCCCCTCATCCCACAGTATGGACCGACACGTCTCGGACATGAAGGGTAATTCCCAGTTCCGGTAGTATTTTGACCAGAACCTGCTGGGTGAAACTATCTCCAGCGGGCGATGCAGGAATCGGAGTGAAATGACGCAAAGTAATCTTGTCTTCTCCAATCAATACTCCCTATTGTCTCACGATGCCTGTGGTCAGGAAATTCTGTAGGCAATCAGCGAGAGATAGACGAAGTAACAGAACACCAGAAAAGCACCTTCAGAACGGGTCATTTTCTCTTCAGTATAGAGAATCGGCAGCACAATCATGGCAGTAAGGGTCATGAACACGAGATCAACCCATGAAATATTACCCATCGAAAGCGGGGTGATGAGAGAAGTCAATCCCAGTATGGCCAGAATATTGAAGATACTTGAACCGACTGCGTTGCCGATCGCCAGGTCTCCCCGTCCTTTTACCGACGCGATCAATGTTGAGGCGATCTCGGGAAGTGAAGTGCCGAACGCTATGAGTGTCAGACTGATAACGGCTTCACTGATGCCGAAATTGCGGGCCAACTGGACTGCTCCATCGACAAAGAATTCGGCACCGTAGACCAGCATCACTAGACCAGCCATCACCAGAACCGTGGAGAGCAAGAGGGATTTTGATGCGGTGTTTTCACAGTCCGTGGGTTCGGGGTCGCCGGATTTGCCCCAGCGGATACACAAGAAGATATAGGCGGCGAGGGCAATCACCATCAATGCCCCATATCCACGGGTCAAAATGCCGCTCACGAACAGCATGGCGCAAAGTGCCACCGAACAAAAAATCAGGACCGGCGCATCCTTTTTCATCACCTGGGTTTCGACTCGAATCGGATAAACCCAGGCCGCAAGACCAAGTACCAGGGTCAGATTCGCGATGTTGGATCCGACGGCATTGCCGATGGCCACATCATCAAGATCCTGCAGAGCCGCTCCGATACTGATGAACAGTTCCGGACTGCTGGTGCCGAATGCGACTACTGTCAGCCCGATAACCAGTGGAGTCATACCGAGTCTGATTGCCAGCGATTCTGCCCCTCTGACCAGAAGGTCACCACCGGCACATAGCAGCACAAGGCCGCCGAGAAGCAGTAAAGCGATAATCATGAACGGGTGGTACTTGACTTGAAGGACTGTCCCTTGTATTTGCAGTGAATTCCTGTTTTCCTGAGGCTGTAGCATTACAGCGATCTCCCTTTAATGGTGGCATGATGCGCCCGTTACAAGGTGCAGCACCATTTCCCTGGTCACGCCAAGGCAACGTCTCGATCACTAGTTGTAGGAGGAGGTGGGATCAGCCGGAAAATACGCGGCTAATGATGGCCATATATGCTCCAGCAGCAGAATTTGTGCCTCTGCTGTCGGATGTATCCCATCATCCTGCATCAGGTCAAAATCCAGTGCCACCGGTTCCAGAAAAAAGGGTACAAACCCGACTTGGTATTTCTCGGCCAGAGCCTCAAACACACGGTAAAATGAACGGGTATAGACCGCCCCGTAATTGGGCGGGATTTTCATGCCAAGCAACAGAACCTCTGCATCCGCCTCAAAACAGACATTGATCATTGACTCCAGATTGTTGTACATTTCACGGGTATCCAGTCCCTGCAGGCCGTCGTTGGATCCTAAACCGAGAACCACCAGATCGGGCTGATGTGCGGACAGCATGCCACGAATGCGCTCTTTTCCGCCTTGCGTGATTTCACCGGGGATACTGCCATTGACAACTTTAATGTCCAGGTCCTTGACACGACTGGACAGGAGATTGGCCCAAGCCTGATCTTTGGGTATACCATATCCCGAACTTAGACTGTCTCCCCAGATAAGGACAGTAAAATTGTCGGAAAATGCTGGAGTAGACATCAGGGAAAACCCGATGATGAATGCCACAAGACTTTTCATGAATTACAAATATTGAATAAGCTGTTATCCGATCATGATCGATAACCACAAAACCATGGAAAATAGTGTGCTACAAGCGAACCAGGTATTCAAGTCCATTGAACATGCGGGATCTGATTTGGATATTTTGCGTGATATATCCATGGATATCGCAGCCGGTAGCACGGTTTCGATGACCGGTCCATCCGGTTCGGGCAAGACTACCCTGCTTGGTATTCTGGCAGGGCTTGATCTTCCCAGTTCCGGATCCATCATGCTTTTGGGCCAGACCATCAGTACCATGGACGAGGATGAACGGGCGAAATTACGCAATGGGCGGGTCGGATTCGTGTTTCAGTCATTTCACTTGCTGCCCAACCTGACGGCGCTTGAAAATATTTCACTGGCTCTCGAGGTCATACCCGGCAGTCAGGACATCAAGGAGAAGTCTGTTCAGTCCCTGGAGTCGGTAGGCCTGTCGGACCGTGCTTCACACTTGCCCTCCCAGCTGAGTGGTGGAGAACAGCAGCGCGTGGCTCTGGCTCGATCAATGGTGGTCAATCCGGCGATCCTGTTTGCTGATGAGCCGACCGGCAATCTTGATCACCAGACCAGCATGCAGATTGTTGATTTGATGTTTTCACTGGTTGAGCAAAGGGGATCGACGCTGGTTCTGGCTACCCACGACCATCAACTTGCAGAACGCTGCGATGTCCAGTATCGGATTGAAGCCGGGCAGCTGGTTTAGCCAGACCGGTATGGGTTTCGCACGCAGTCTGCGCCTCGGCGAATTCAGGCTGCTTTTGCTGGCCTGCCTGTTTGTCGCGATTGCCCTGTCTGTGGTTGGGGCTCTCGGAAGTCGCATCGAACAGGCCATGCAGTTTCGTACCAGTGCCATTTTGGGTGCCGATGCAATCCTTGCGTCTACTCGCCCGTTGAACCAGGAATACTGGGGTCTGGCCGAAGAACTGGGATTGGAGACAGCTGATTCGATCAGCTTCATGAGCATGCTGACCAACGGTCAGGAAAGTCGTCTGGTGAATGTCAGGGCGGTTTCCGGGAACTACCCGTTGCGTGGTGAAATCCTGATCAAAAGCGATACTAGCCCGGAGGGATATGTCGAGTATAGGCACCCCCCTGATCAGGGCGCCGTTTGGGCGGCTACACAAGCGGTGGTCGATCTCGGCCTGGATGAACAGGGGACATTGCAGATCGGCGACATGCAGACAGATTTCGTCGGAGAGATATTGCTGGATCCGGAAGGCGGGGTCGACCGTATCCGCTTCGCGCCCAGAGTGATCATGAACATGGACGATCTGGAGAGTACTGGATTGCTGACCCCGGCAAGCAGGGCGCGTTATCGATTGCTGGTAGCTGGTGACAGGGAGGCCATAGAAGCATTTGATGAAGCAGTCAGACCCAGACTCGAATCGTATGAAGAAATGGTGGTTGCCGATATTCGCAGGGATGAAGTGAACTCAACCGTAGGCCGGATCATCTCGTATATTCGCCTGGCGGTTCTGTTATCGGTGATTCTTTCAGTCGTTGCCATGGCTCTGGCTGCACAGGGTCTGTGGCGCAGGCAGGTTGTGGAGATGGCTTTGCTTAGGTGTCTCGGCCAGCAGAACAGGAAAACCATGTTCCGCCTCGGACTCAGGTACCTTGCGGCAGGAGTTCCGGTATGTGCACTGGGTGGATTGATCGGTTTCGCTATTCAGGATGTGGCGGGTCGCATTGTACAGGAACAGGTCATCATGAGATTGCCCGAGCCATCGCTCTGGTCTTTGACCAATGCCGGGTTCATTACCCTGATTGCCCTGTTTGTGGTTACCTTGCCGACCCTCAGGGCGGTACAGCAAGTCCCTTCGGTGATCCTGCTTCGTGCATCCAGCAGTCCACCGATGACCCAACAGAAATCTACCTTCAGCGTGTTGTTGCTGATTGTAGCCCTGACGATATTTCTGGCTGGAGATATCGTGCTGGCGCTGACTGTCCTGCCCGGTTTATTGCTTGCGGCACTGTTATTCTGGGGGGTGACTCGGCTTCTGATCTATGTGGTCGGAAGAATGGTTGGGACCCGGACTTCACCCTATTATGTCGCCTTGAAAGAAGTCTGTAGCAATGGTGCACGCAGTGCATGGATCACCAGCACCTTTGGGGCGATTGTATTTGCCCTGGTACTCCTGGCCGTGTTTCGATATGACATCTTCGAATCATGGGGACAGACCCTGCCGGATGATTCTCCCAATGTATTCGCCATCAATATCAAGCAATCCAATATCGCGCCACTCGGTGAATTTCTTGATGGGCAGAAGATAAGCAGATCGGACATGTATTCGATTATTCGGACCCGGATCGTAGAGATCAATGGTCGTCCGGTCTCTGAGTACAACTTTACCGGCGAGGCAAAAGATCGCGTGGGTCATGTCTTCAACCTGACCGAGACAGCGGACTTGCCGCAGGATAACGAGGTGGTCGAGGGCCAGTGGTTTCAAGGTGCTGAACGTGGCTTGTCGGTCGAAGACGAAACGGCGAGTGAACTGGAACTGGAACTCGGCGACACACTCACTCTTGATACAGCAGGGGTCAGACATACAGCACCGGTCCTCAACCTGCGCGAGGTCGTGTGGGAAAACATGCGACCCAACTTTTTCATCATTGCCACGCCGGGACTGCTTGAGGGTGCGCCGGTAAGCCACATGCTTGCGGTGCATGTTGATGGCGACATCAACCGGTTCATCAATCAGATGAGTCGTGAATTTCCGAATATCTCTGCGATCAATGTCAGTATCCTGTTGCAGAGATTTCAGGAAATTGTCAATCAGGGCAGTATGGCGATCAGTACATTGTTCGTGTTCACTCTGCTTGCTGCGGGACTGGTGTTTTTCGGCATCCTCCAGGGCCAGAAAATTACCCGCCAATTGCAGATTGCACTCCTGAAATCCATGGGTGCAAGTCGCTCATTTATCCGCAAGGCCGTGATCAGTGAATTTGCCCTGCTCGGTATTTTCTCGGGCTTGCTGGGCAGTGCGATGGCGTTATTGACAGGCATGCTGATGGCGGATCAAATTTTTGAAATGGAACTCGTGGTTTCATGGTCATGGATGGCAATCAGCATCGTTGCCGGCATTGCGCTGGTGTCGATCGCAGGATACCTGAGTATCCGGGGGCTACTGCGTGTTGTGCCCGTTCAATTACTGGCGAACAACCGGGGATGACAGGGAGGGGCCTTCCCTGATTGATGTCCGGGCAGTCTAACGGGTCTTGCCCTTATTGAGGGGTCATGCCACGCAGTCTCTCTGATCTTCGCCTGAGCAACTCGAGTACAGTCAGAAGTGCGATTGATACGCATACCAGCATGGTTGCTACTGCGAGAATTGTCGGGCTGATTTGCTCGCGAATGCCAGAGAACATCTGCCACGGTATGGTGCGTTGTTCATAACTGCCTACGAAAAGCACAACGACTACTTCGTCAAACGAGGTTATAAAAGCAAACAATGCCCCTGAAATTACGCCCGGGAGAATCAGGGGTACGATGATTCTGAAAAAAGTGGTGGTCGGGTTGGCACCCAGACTTGCCGCAGACCGAACCAGAACCTGATCAAATCCGCTCAGAGTTGCCGTGACCGTAATCACGACAAACGGTGTTCCAAGTGCCGTGTGTGCCAGAATGACCCCGAGAAAGGTGCCTTGCAGTCCAACCTGGGAGTAGAAGAAATACATGCCAGCGGCAGAAATGATCAAGGGCACAATCATTGGAGAAATCAAGAGTCCCATGATCGTTGACTTGAATGGCATATCTGACCGGCTGAGTCCCAATGCAGCCACAGTTCCAAGAAAGGTTGCAATAATAGTGGAAAAGAATGCAATGATTACACTGTTCCTGACAGCGCCCTGCCAGTTCGAGTTGGTAAAAAAATCGTTGTACCACCTCAAGGAATAGCCCGCAGGATCAAAAGTCAGCATCTCCTCGGTGAAGGAAAAAAACGGCACTGCATTGAAAGACAGGGGTATGATCACAATGATGGGCGCGATCAGAAAGAAAAACACCAAGCCACAGAAAATCCGGTAGGTATAGAACCATACGCGCTCCCCCGGCGAAGTGTATGCAGGTAAGGCCATGAGTCTATGCGAACTTCATCTTGTCAATGCCAACAACCCGATCGTACAGGTAATAGAGCATCAGTACGATAACCAGCAATATAACCCCCAGTGCTGCGGCAAGCCCCCAATTCAGGGAAACGGACATGTGGTAGGCAATGAAGTTGCTGATCAAGGTGCCATCGGTACCGCCGACAAGAGCGGGGGTTATGTAGTAGCCGATGGAGATAATGAATACCAGAATGCACCCTGCTCCAATTCCCGACACCGTGTTGGGAAAGTACACGCGAATGAAAGCGACCATCGGTGTTGCCCCCAGGTTTTTTGCGGCACGCATGTAGGAAGGCGGAATTGTCTTCATGATGCTGTAAAGCGGTAGCACCATGAATGGCAGCAAAATGTGGGTCATTGCGATGATGGTGCCTGCTGCATTGTGAATCATGGCAAGGCGACCATCGTCAGTTATCAATCCCAGCCCCACCAGCAGATCGTTGATGACGCCTTCCTGCTGCAACAAGGCGATCCACGATGTTGTTCTGACCAAAAGCGAGGTCCAAAAGGGCAGGAGTACCATGATCATCAGCAGATTGCTGATGCGAAGAGGCAAGGTTGACAGAAGATGCGCAATCGGATAGGCCAGAATCAGGCACAGGAAAGTAATCAACCCACTGAGTGCCAGTGTTCGCCAGAAGAGCTTGAGATAGATTCGCTGGGTTTCGCCCTTGATGCCAATTGAGCCGTCTGGCGCATACGACAAATCCAGCGCAGCGAAATAATAGGAAATCGTGAAGGCTCCCGATTCGCGCTTGATGAGTTTCCAGGTATCTATCTCCCCCCACCTTTTGTCGCGTTCAATGAAAGCTTCCGTAAATGGTGGTTCAAAATCCTTTGCCCTTCTTGCCGTTTTTCGAAAAAGACTGGCAAATCCGGGTACTTCATAGTTCAGACGCCGCCCAACACGCAGGATAGTCCGTTCAGCATGGCCCTTTTCAAAATCCAGTTTTGCGGCGGCAAATACTTCTTCAGGAGGCAGTTCGCCAGACTGATCGTCCCAGTTCACCAGTAATTTTGACGAGTTTTGCATGATTTCCGGAACCAGTTGATTCTCTATGCTGCGAAACAGCATGTCGAAAATCGGAACAAAAAAAGTCAATAATATGAAGGCAAACAGAGGCAAGACAAGCAGCATCCCCCTGATCTTGCTTTTGCGCTGGGCTTTTGCAAGACTGACCTTGAGCGGAATGCCGTCTGCAGTCTTTACAATTTCGGAATAAGTAGCACTGGTATTCATTCCGAACTATCTGTCATGAAGGTCATTGACAAAAAAGCGGAGAAACCGGATCAGTTTCCCCGCCTTGTTCAATCGAAATGCTTCGCTCGGATTTTATTGAGCCAGCCATGCGTTGAAACGCTCTGTCAGATCGTCTTTGCGATCTGCCCACCATACGTAGTTGTAGAGGAGCGTGTTCTTGGCATTGGCAGGATCCGTGGGCATGTGCGGGGACATGTCAATGCCCAGTGACGCATGCTTCCCGACCAGCGGGGCGGAGGATTTTCGAGCAGGCCCGTATGAGATGAACTTGGCCTGATCTGCCAGACGTTGCGTATCGGTTGCGAATCGCAGGTACTCCTCGACAATCTCACGGTGCGGGCCGCCGACCGGAATAATCCATCCGTCAAGATCGAAAACCTGCCAGTCCCACAGCATGGCGATCGGCTGCTTTTCTTCCTCTATGACTGAAAACAGCCGTCCGTTGTAGGTGGATCCGATTACCACTTCACCATCGGCTAGCAGTTGAGGGGTTTGTGCGCCTTTCTCCCACCAGATCACTTCATCCCGGATTGTGTCGAGTTTTGCGAATGCCCGGTCAACACCTTCCTCGGTGTCAAGCACATCATAGACTTGGTCAGGATCCACTCCATCTGCAATCAGGGCCCATTCAAGATTGCCGATCGGACGCTTTTCGAGGGCGCGCTTTCCAGGAATTTTACCCAGATCAAAAACATCCTTAATGCTGGTTGGAGGTTCCTTCACCAGGTCAGTACGATAACCAAAGGTCGTTGAGTATACGATTTGCGGAATGAAACACTCGGAAACGACGAGGTCTCCAAAGTCTTCTGATGCAGGCGTTCCGTCAGGTGCCGGAGCCAGCATGGCATCATGATCGATAGGCTCAGCCAATCCTTCTTCACAGAGAATGATTGCATCTGAAGCGACTGCGTCAACCAGTGCCCAGGTAACATTTCCGGCCTCGTTCATGGCTCGGAGTTTCGAAATGCCGTCCGCAGCCGAGTCATCATTGATGATGTTCACGCCCGGATTATTGGCCATGAATGGTTCATGGTAGGCCTTTTGCTGACTTGCCGTATAAGCGCCTCCCCAGGAGACTACAACCAGGTCCTGAGCGTTGGCTACCCCCATAATGCCCAGCACTGCTGCAGAGCCGAGTGCTAGCGATATTTGTCTGATTTTTTTCATTACTACCTCTTAGAAGTTGAATTTGATTCGTTGTTATACTGTAACGATACAGCCAGTTTCCGGATAGTCAGAAAGGACTCGGGACTGAAAACCGAAAGGCCGGATTTCCATTCGCCTACATGACATCAATATGCAATATTGTGCAGTTTCCTGATTATCCTGCTGACTGTATGCACAGATAATAGCATTACATCCACTGTAATGTAAACCAAATGAGGTCGATATTCAATGTGCTGTGCGGGTTCACTACAGTATGAGACATTCGGGTTCGGTTACGCACATTGCTGAAAGTACTGCATTGGGGTCATGAGTTCAAGTGCATGTGCGGTCTCATATATGGTGCCATTCACGTTATGGGAAAAACGCAAAGGCTCATCGCCCGCATGCGAAACAATCCGCATGACGACTGGAGTATTGCTGATCTCAAGACGCTTGCGGACCGAAAGGGCATCGATTGGCGTCAGCCGGGAACCAGCCATGTCACGTTCAGCTACCCCGGTGTTGCGC
>VXPI01000203.1 GCA_009839585.1 Gammaproteobacteria bacterium | reverse complement strand
ATAATAAGCCATGAATTTTACGTTATGGTTACCTTCATATTTTTTATTCAAAAGGTCCCTATATATTTTTTCGCCGAGCTCTGCTGCTTGATCCAATGTAAGAACTTCATTCATGTTAATTTCTCCAGTTTGGTTTTGGTGGATTATATCCTATAGAAAAATTGTAACTACTCGCCCCCTGCTGAGTGTTCAGGCGGGGGTTTGACGGGGTAGATTTTATTCGGGACCGTCGAGCAGTTCCAGAGCGCGGCCCTGCAGTGCGAAGCGGATTGCGGCGAGCGGCCCGACGCTGTGCCTGGGAAAGTCGTGGCTTATGTTATACACAAGGTGCACGCCAGCGGGGAGATTCCATAGTCCGGGGCTTTCGCCGCTTGGGTATATAATTCCCTTCCTTTTAGCATTGGACATGTTCCTGCGTTTTCCACCGATAAACGTCTCATCGACCTCAACCGGACCTCCAAACTGGGAGTTTCCATCGTTGAAAGTCTCCCGGATGTGATGTGCCAGATGCCAGGCATTCTTCTGGGCAATGTTCAGGTCCCGATGCAGTTTCAAACTGGATACTCCCTTGAGATTGGCAGTCATCTGGAATATGGCAATTGCCCAGGTCTGATAGTCGAAGTTTGATCCCTGCATAACCGTTCCGCTTCTGGTCGAAAAGAACTTGTGACACTTGCGGCAACGAAACCGCATGTCGGGATGGGTGGTGGGGTCCTGGACATTTTCCGACCCACAGTGAGGACACTTGACCAGACCATCCCACGAACCTGAATGAACCAGTTTTCTGCCGCGGCATTGTCGGGAAACATCCTGAAAAGATCAATCAGGGACAGACCTTCCCGGCAGTGCTTTCCTGGTGCATTTTTTGACATGGCTTATTGTCTAACTATATGTTTAATCAATATTAAAAGCACAACAGAAGGGTTAGGATTTATCAGGCATTATCTGCTGTTTCCTGTAATTTTTCCGGTTTGTTTCAACTGTGCGTTGACAACAGGTTTCCGGTCGATATATGCAGAGTTACTGGTTTCGTTTTTATTGGTTTTGGTGAAACAATTTTGCCTTTACCTTCAAGGTCAGCTTAATAATTTCCATCTTTCCCATAATAATGATGTTTTCTGCAAAAACATAAATCATCATTGTCTCCCTTTGATTCGGCAACCATAACTACGGCCTAGTTAGGATTGGTTATAGTTTCCAATGGAAACATGGCTTCTTGTCGAGTCAGGACTGGACTGATAATTATCCGGCAGTTACCGCACCTCTTTCAAAAGCGGCTTCAAACAGCATCTGTGTATAGGGGTGCTGAGGGCTTGCAAAGAGTGTTTCTGCATCACCATGCTCGACAACATCACCTGCTTTCATCACCATCACCTCATCGGCGATAGCACGGATAACCGACAGGTCATGAGAAATAAAGACATAGGCCATACCGTATTGTTTCTGTAGCCGCTCCAGTAGTTCGAGCACCTGAATCTGAACAGTCCGATCTAGCGCTGAAGTGGGCTCATCCAGAAACAGGATTTTCGGCTTTAGTATCAATGCACGAGCAATGGCGATTCTTTGCCGTTGTCCGCCCGAAAATTCATGGGGATAGCGAAATCGCACATCTGGGTCGATTTCGACCTGTTCCAGCATACGGATTACTTCGCGGTCCCGATCTTCTGGGTCGGTCATGAGTTTATGTGCATCAAGCCCCTCGCTCACAATATCGGCGACCGGCATGCGGGGTGATAACGACCCGTATGGATCCTGAAACACCACCTGCATGGTACGCCTGATCTGCATCATGGCCGGACCGCTTAATTTTCCGAGTAGCTTGCCATCAAGCCTTATTTGGCCTTCGTAGTCAACCAGGCGCAGCAATGCGAGAGCAAGGGTGGTCTTTCCTGATCCGGACTCTCCGACCACTCCCAGGGTACGGCCGGTCTGCAATTCCAGCGTAGTCGGATTGAGTGCCTTGATATGGCCGACTGTTCTTTTCAACAGCCCTCGCTTGACTGGGTACCAGACCTTGACATTCTCACCCGACAAGATGGACTCTGCCGGTTCTTCCGGGGACACCCTGACCGGTGGTTCGGCTTCAATCAGCTCCCGGGTATGGGCGTGTTGAGGGTGTGCAAATACTGTTTCTGTTTTTCCCTTCTCGACCAATCGTCCGTTGTGCATGACCATAATTCGATCTGCGAATTTACGTACCATGTTGAGGTCGTGGGTAATCAACAGGATGCCGAGATTCTCACTGGACTGCAAGGCTTTGAGTAACGACAGGATTCGACTCTGTACGGTCACATCGAGAGCCGTAGTGGGTTCATCTGCAAGCAGGATATCCGGACGGTTCGCCAGGGCCATGGCAATCATCACGCGTTGGCGCTGACCGCCTGACAGCTGGTGTGGGTAGGACTGGATCCGGGTTTTCGGATCATCAATACCGACTTTCTCCAGAAGCGAGAGGATTTCCTCATGTGCCTCCTGGCCCTGCATATTCTGGTGAAGCGCCAGTGATTCGCCGATTTGTTTCTCGATCAAGTGTAGCGGGTTCAGGGCCGTCATCGGTTCCTGAAAGATCATCGAGATATCATTACCCCGGATTCTCTCCAGCGTTTCCTGTTCTGTTCCTACCAGTTCAGTGCCTTTGTACAGGATCGATCCTGTACGGTGGAAGGCATGTGGGTAAGGCAGCAGCTGGAGAATCGAAAGCGCAGTCAGGGATTTACCGGATCCAGACTCGCCGACCAATGCCAGTGTCTCTCCGGCGTGCAGTTCAAAGCCAACTTCCTGTACCACATCGGCGACCTGCTCAACACCTTGTTCGGTGCGTCTGAAACTCACCGATAGGTTGTCAACCGAGAGAACCGGATCGTTCATCGAAAAAGCTTTCTGGGATCAAAGGCATCACGCACACCCTCGCCGATAAAGATCAGCAGGGAGAGCATGATTCCGATTACCATGAAGCCGGTAATACCGAGCCAGGGTGCTCCCAAATTGGATTTTCCCTGCTGCAGCAATTCACCGAGCGAGGGCGACCCTGGCGGCAGGCCAAAGCCCAGGAAATCCAGAGAGGTCAAAACCGTTACTGAACCGGCAAGAGTAAATGGCATGAAGGTTATTGTCGCAACCAGCGCATTGGGCAGCACATGACGCAAAATGATGCGGGTATGCCCAACCCCCAAAGCACGGGCTGCGCGAACGTATTCAAATTTGCGGGTTTTCAGAAATTCGGCGCGTACGACGCCTACAAACCCCATCCAGGAAAACAGCAGCAAGAGCCCCAGTAGCCACCAGAAACCTGGTTCGACAACACTTGCCAGAATAATCAGGATATACAGTGTCGGCATACTGGACCAAACTTCCATAAAGCGTTGCAACAGGAGGTCGGTCCAGCCCCCGAAATAACCCTGAACTGCTCCTGCGCCAACCCCGATTACGGCACTAAGCAGAGTCAGGATAAATCCAAACAACACCGATATTCTGAATCCATAAATCACTCTGGCAACCACATCACGGGCCTGGTCATCTGTTCCCAGCCAATGCGAAGCGTCTGGTGGTGCTGGAGCAGGATGGTCGAGATCCCAGTCGACGGTGGTGTGGTGATAGGGAATTAACGGCCAAAGTGCAAAGCCGTTCTCTTCAATATGCTGTTTGAGCCATGGATCCCGATAAACCGCTTCGGTTGGAAACGGGCCGCCAAAGTCGGATTCCCTGTAATCCACAGCAACTGGCCAGTACGCCTGTCCGTCATACCAAACGAAGAATGGACGGTCATTGGCGATAAACTCGGCGAACAACGAGAAAGTGAACAGGACCAGAAATATCCACAATGACCATATGCTCCTTCGATTGGCCCGGAACAATTCCCACCTTCTCTGGTTGACGGGGTTCAGGCGAAATCGACGATCAAGGGGCGAAGTCATTCCCGGGTCGGTTGCCGTGGCTGCAGTGTTCATCTTTCGCTACTCTCGAAGTCGATTCTCGGATCGACCCATGTGTAGACGAGATCGGAGAGAATGCCCAGCAAGAGTCCAAGCAGGGTAAAAAACCACAAGGTCCCAAACATGATCGGATAGTCCCTCGCGAGCGCCGCCTCAAAACCAAGTAAGCCCAGTCCATCCAGTGAAAAGATGATCTCGATTAGCATCGCACCGGTAAACAGAATACTGACCACGGCAGCCGGAAAACCGGCAATCACGATTAGCATGGCGTTACGGAACACATGACCATACATCACCCGTCGTTCACTCAATCCCTTGGCTCTTGCCGTTAGGACGTATTGCTGGCTAATCTGATCCAGAAAGGAGTTTTTGGTCAGCATGGCCAGAGTTGCAAAACCACTGATGGTGAGTGCAGCTAGGGGGAGTGTCAGGTGCCAGAAGTAGTCAGCGATACGCTCTGGCCAACTCATTGATGCCCAGTTTTCCGAGACCAGGCCACCTAATGGAAACCATTTTACGTATTCACCGCCCGCAAAAATCACCAACAATAAAACTGCGAAGAGAAATCCTGGTATTGCGACCCCGATCGTGAGCAGAATACTGCTTGTCAGGTCAAAACGACTGCCATCCCTGACCGCTTTGCGAATACCCAGTGGAACACTGATTACATAGATCAGCAAGGTTGACCATAAGCCGAGTGAGATGGATACCGGCATCTTGTCGAGTACCAGGTCAATGACAGGGGTATCGCGAAAAAAGCTGTCTCCAAAATCAAAGCGAAGATAATTGCCGATCATGATCCAGAATCGCTCATGCATCGGCTTGTCGAAACCGAACCGCTTCTCAAGGTCCGCGATGAATTCCGGATCGAGTCCCTGTGACCCTCGATACTGTCCACCCGTAGCGGCGGTTTGGTCTGCAAGAATGTTCTCGGAAGCATCCCGTGTTATCCGTTCCGTTTCCGATTCCCCGGTTCCGGTCAGATTGGCGATGGCCTGCTCAACCGGTCCGCCGGGGGCGAACTGGATAAACACGAAATTGAGCAGCATAATCAAGAACAGGGTCGGAATGACCAAAAGCATGCGACGTACCAGATAAGCACCCACGTCAATCTACCTCTCTTGTGCGTTGCCTGATGGTCTTGCGAATGATCATGATTCCCGCCACTATAACTCCGATCAACAGGATCAGACGCCAGCCTGTCGGACGAGTTGTAGGGCTGGAAGACGCACTATCCTGTGCAACAAGCCCCTCATCCCAGGCTGCTTCAAGCTGTCTATCTTTTTCCTCATCGTACCACCATCGACTGGTATTGACTCCATGCCTGAGAGGAATGGTCGGCCGGTCATACTTGTTCCACCAGAGTATTCGGTCAGCTGCAATGTGCCAATTGGGCACGACAAAATTATGCCAGAGAAGGACCCGGTCCAGGGCTCTGGTAACTGCAATCAATTCTTCCCGATCTTCTGCAATCACCAATTGATCAATCAACTCGTCAATGACCGGATCACACAACCCGGACTGATTCCGGCTACTAGGCTGATCAGCCGCTACACAGCTCCAGTAGTTTCTCTGTTCATTGCCCGGTGACTCACTCTGTCCCCAACCTGAAACAATCATGTCGTAATCAAAGGCTCTTAACCGGTTTATGTACTGGCTTCGATCAACCAATCGAACGCTCATGTCAATGCCCAGACGACGCAGGTTTGCGATATAGGGTAGAACAATCCGTTCAAAAGAAGCACTGTAGAGGAGGAACTCTATCTGCACGGGACGACCCTGGGGATCAAATAGCTTGCCATCAACAATTTCATAGTTCGTCTCGCCAATCAAGTCCAGCGCCTCGAGCAGATTTTCTCGTGGCCACCCTTGACTGCCGGTCTCACGCAACTGAAATGGCGTATTGAAGATCTCGCTCGGCAAACGATCCCGGTAGGTATTCAGCACTTCCAGTTCCAGGCCTTCCGGAATGCCAGAGGACGCGAGTTCAGAATTGCTGAAGAAGCTTTCCGAACGGGTATACTGGTTGTAGAAAATCTTCTGGTTTGTCCAGCCAAAATCAAACGCCAGTATGATTGCCTTGCGGATATTCCTGTTTTTAAACTCAGGCCGGCGCAGATTCATCACAAAGGCCTGCATACCTTGCGGAGCGGAATGATGCACTGTCTCCCGAACCAGCCATCCAGAGCGAACGGAAGGGATATCGAACTCCGTGGCCCAGCTCTTCGCAGTATTTTCGAAATAGTAGTCAAGGTCGCCAGACTTTAGAGCCAGCCTTAAAGGTATCCGGTCCCGGAAATAACGGGTCCGCAGGACATCGAAATTGTTCTTGCCCTGATTTACTGCGAGATGGCTCCCCCAGTAATCCTTGACACGTTCCTGAACCAAATAGCGCCCTTCTTCAAAGTCAGTAATTCGATATGGGCCGCTTCCAAGTGGCGGTTCAAGCGTGGTCTTCGAGAAATCCCGGCCCTCGGCCTCCCAGTAGTGTTTCGGGAGAATGGGGAATGACGAGACAATCATTGGCAATTCACGATTGCCGGCGAGCTTGAACTGGAACCGGACCTTGCTGGGTCCGGTCTTGATCACTTCACTGACATCCGAGTAATACACCCTCCAAAACGGATCCCCCTTTTCGACCAAGACGTTGAACGACCAGATTACGTCCTCCGGGGTGATTGGCTGGCCGTCATGCCAACGGGCTTCCGGGCGGAGGGAAAAGGTAATCCAGGACCGGTCTTCGGGGTATTCGACCTGCTCACAGATGAGGCAGTAGTATGCGAAAGCCTCATCTTCCGACGAAGTCATCAAGGATTCATGGGCGGCTGAACCGGCAGCTGTGCCTTTATCGATCCATGGGTTGAAGCTGTTAAAGGTGCCTGTGGCGCCGGTTCGAAATGTACCGCCTTTGGGGGCATTCGGGTTGACATAATCGAAATGCGTAAAGTCCGCGGGATATTTTGGTTCACCATACATGGCAATCCCATGTGACCGTATAATCTTGGAGCCTGATTCGGCGCTTGCGAGAGAGGCAATAACACACAAACACAATAGCAGCCAGATTCGGATACTGATCATACGTACTGCCTGAAGAACCAATCCAGCAATTTATCAGGTTGGCAGAGTCTCAAAATCCAGTGCCACCAGATTCCGCTCAGATTTACCAAATACCATGCCTACCAAATGAATCAGCTTATCGCTCTGCAGGTATGGCTCATAGTACTTTTTATCCCTGATTTGCTGCATCGCCGCTGTCAGCTTTGGCACCGACTTGGCCTCACTCGCCACTACCTTGAACTCGAATATGAAAATCTGCTGATCCAACCATAACACCAAATCTGCATCCCCCTGTACCGACGATACTTCAGCCTGGATTTTCAGACCTGCGCCTCGACAACAACCCACCAGATATGTGGCATATGTACGCTCGTAACCTGATGGTGAATCCGCATTTCGATCCACACGAAACAATTGATGAGGTAGGCTCGCAAACAAGCTCCTCACCACCTTACCGAATCTCGGAAAATCATTCTCCGCCAGACTTCGGGACATCGCCAGCCCAGTATCCGTCGCCATACCTGATTTTCCAGACAGCATCTCCAGCAGACCATTGTTGAGAGCCTGACTGACCTCCAGATTGGGATATTCCAGTTTGCAGGTGATCGGAAAGTCTCCGCATCTTTTCGAGATCGTCAAGTAACCCGCTTGGAAAAGAAAGGCGATCAGATTGATATTATGAATCTCGAACTTTGCGATATCCTCCTCGGCCATCTCCAGATTTTCCAGCATTAACGGGTGAAAATTCCCTTCAACCAATGTCTTGAACAGGGATCTTGGCGTCCCGGTACGAATCCAGTAGGGCCTGAACTCCCGGTCATCGAAGTACAGCATGATATCGTGCGGATTGTAGACTTTCTCGGCACCGAACCAGCTGTAGCCGTTGTACCACTTCCTGACTTGTTCGCGGTCCAGCCCCTCCAGTTCAGGAGCAAAAACAGTATCCAGGTCGCTTTCAGTATACCCACAGATAGTGGAATATTGTTTTTTCAGGCTAATATCCGTCAGATGATTGGGACCGGAAAACAGGCTGACCTGTGCAAACATGCTGATGCCGGTAACAAAGGTGAAGCGTACATGCTTGTCGCTATCCTTGATGGCAGCATAAAACTCACGCAGTGTATCCCGATTCGCATTAGCCAGTTCAGGCTGCTCAATCACATCCAGAATCGGCTTGTCATACTCATCAACCAGAATCACCACCTTGTTTTGCTTCGGATGCTGCAGATGCAGGTGTTCTATTAGATATTTTAGGCGGCTTGGCATGGAATGTGCCTGATGAGTCGAGTCGATTCCGGTTTTACGTTCCAACGCAGCCAACTTATCGCTGATTTCCAGTTCCAGACCCTCTGGTTTACTGAAACTGCCACTGCCAAAGCTGAAAAATAGCACGGGATGAGGGTTGTCCCAATCCCAGCGGTCGTGGATATACAGTCCCTGAAACAGTTTCTGATTGCAGTGGAACAATTCAGCCATTGTGTCAACCAGCAAACTCTTACCGAAGCGGCGTGGACGAGACAGGAAATACCGCCCCGGATATTCAACCAAGTTCAGAATATGAGGAGTTTTATCGACGTAATAAAAATTCCAGTTGCGAATTACATCAAAACTGGAAATTCCAGTTGGCAGACGGCGGCGTTGCATGTTATTTCAAATAGTGAAGTATTTTCATTTCACATTACCAAGCCCGAATTCCAGTGATAAGGGCTAGGGCTTTAGGAAAAATGCCAACGCTTCGAAAGAACCCTGGTTTCCTGCTAAATTTTTCATCCGAATCAAGACCAAATGTTAATTCATTATTGCATAATCGGAATTGCCGGTATGTTATGTCTTGAATAGAGTTGCCCCCCCATATATTCAGAGCAACAATCATGAATTTATGCCCGATGCATTTGAGATAGTCTTCAGAAATTGAATGCGAACAGTCCTTGAAAGAATAATCGCGATGATATTGGACATGATGGACGTTATTTGAATGACTGATAACAGTTTGCCGGATTCTTCGGATTTTACCATCGGGATTCTCGACTGGTATGACCAGCACGGGCGCAGAAACCTGCCCTGGCATGCCCAACAAGACCCCTATCGAATCTGGGTCTCGGAAATCATGCTCCAGCAAACCCGGGTCGAAACGGTGATTCCATTTTATCAGGATTTCATGCATAGGTTTCCGGATATAGGTTCTCTGGCTGAGGCCAACCTTGACGAAGTCATGACTTATTGGTCAGGGCTCGGGTATTATTCAAGAGCCCGTAATCTTCATCGGGCCGCTCGCAGAATTTGCAATGAACAAGGCGGCTGCTTTCCGCAAACTCTACATGAAATCATGAGTTTGCCCGGTGTAGGACGCTCGACGGCGGGGGCAATTCTGGCTTTTTCAAGGAATGCCCGGCATCCTATCCTGGACGCAAACGTCAAGCGCATTCTCAGCCGATACCATGCGGTGGAGGGACCGCCCGAAAAACAGGATACCCAAAAACGCTTATGGGCGCTTGCTGACCAGCATACTCCGGAAGCTCGGGTTGCTGAGTACACCCAGGCGATCATGGATCTGGGGGCATTGATTTGTCGGGTACACAAGCCCCTGTGCACAGAATGTCCAGTCGCTTCCGAGTGCCTGGCTTATTCTCAAGATCAGGTTGCAAGCTTTCCGGCCCGAAAACAGAAAAAGCCTCGTCCGCTCAAGTCCTGCTGGATGTTGCTCCTGCGCCGCTCTGATGGCTGTATATTGCTGTACAAACGCCCGGCAAAGGGAATCTGGGGTGGGCTTTGGAGCCTGCCCCAACTGGACGACCCAGAACTTGACGTGAATCAGTATTGCAAGGAAATGTTCGAATTCGAAGTCACTTCAATACATTCCCTAGCTCGTATACGACATGGTTTTTCGCACTACGAACTCGAGATTACCCCAGTACTTTGCGAGACCATAGTTCCCGAAACTGATCAGACCTACGACAATCATGGTTATATCTGGTACAACCCGAAATGCCCTGCAACTGCCGGACTGCCCGCTGCCGTAAAGCGGATTCTTGCGCTTTTGGACTCTCTGTAATCGCTTTCCTGCATCCTGAATTACAATAGTGCAACAATTCCTTGCTTCAAGGCGTTATTGAACCAGTTAGTACGCCGTAACAACCCCATACACATCATGCGCACATGGATCAAATCCCCCCTTGCCGTATTCGACGGACATCAGGAACTCAAGTGCAATGGGTTCGTAATCGAGGGCAACCGGATTGTGCAGATTCCGGGATTGGGGCAGCATCCTGACCTGCCTGTCGATGAAATCCACAATGCATCTGATCAAGTCGTCATTCCCGGCCTAGTCAATACCCATCACCATTATTACCAGACTCTGACACGTGCATGCCCCGCCGGACTCGACAAGAAGCTGTTCCCGTGGCTGAAAGGTCTTTACCCGATCTGGGCCAACCTGACTCCCGAAATGATCGATGTTTCCACTCGGGTTGCCTGCGCCGAGTTGCTGCTTTCGGGCTGTACTACCAGTGCTGACCACCATTATCTGTTTACGGACCAGTGCCTGGATGCTCTCGATATCCAGGTTAAGGCAGTCCACGAGACAGGAATTCGCTCAATGCTGACGCGCGGATCAATGGATCTTGACAGGGACCAAGGAGGTTTGCCGCCCTCCAGTACGGTCCAGGATACAGACACCATCCTGTCTGATTGCGAACACAAGATCGATCAATACCATGATTCAAGTCCGGGTAGCATGCTTCGTATTGCACTTGCCCCATGCTCTCCATTCAGTGTCACCCGAGAGTTGATGGTCAGAACTGCCGAACTTGCGGAAAAGAAGGCCGTACTTCTGCATACACATCTTGCAGAGACCCTTGATGAAAATACCTATTCCGAAAACAAGCTGGGTTGCCGTCCTCTGGAATATCTGGAGTCAACGGGCTGGATGCAGGGCCGTACCTGGTTGGCACATGGCATTCATTTCAATGATGCTGAAATCGAGAGGCTGGGGAATAGGGAAGCCGGCATCGCACACTGTCCGACATCAAACATGACCCTGGGTTCAGGATGTTGCCGGGTTCTACCGCTGGCAGAAGCCGGGGCAAAAGTTGGGTTGGGGGTTGACGGCTCCGCATCGAATGATTGCTCAAACATGATGCAGGAAGTACGGCAAGCGTTTCTGTTGCAGCGCCTGCATTCCGGCCCTGAGGAATTCGGGCATCTCAGGGCTTTGAGACTTGCCACTTCCGGCTCGGCAGACTGCCTTGGGTGGACCGGAATCGGGTGTCTTGAGGTCGGCACTCTGGCTGATATCGCCCTGTATCGGCTCGATGAGATTCGATTTTCCGGGGTCGGCGATCCTATTGCGGCCCTAGTGCTCTGTGGCGGACACCATGCATCCGATGTCATGGTCAATGGAATCTGGCAGGTCCGGGATGGCCGACTGTTAAAACCCGACATGGAGAAAATTCACCAGCAGCATCGGGATCTTGCCATACAAATCCTGCAGGACAACTGACAAGGAATTGACAACCAGTCAAGATGACAGAACGGAATCAGGAACGTGCAAAGTTTTATTCAGGCGTGAAGAAACGGGTCTGGGAGACGAAAGCCGGGTGAACCTCATGTTCCTACTCTCATCCTTCCACCCTGGTGGGATTGGTGTGGCCGAATAACAATTTCCACATCGCGTCCGAGCATCATCAGAAGTCTCAGCAGTCGCTCCATAGAATACTCGCGAAAGTTTCCTCGCAGCAGACGGGAAATATCAGATTGAGACAAACCCAGCAACCTTGCAGCTTCAACTTGTGTGAGGCTACGCTCACGAATTATCTTGTCAACTCGTGCTACAAGTTCAGATTTCAACAGATGTACATCGGCATCAGGGTATCCAAGATCTCTATATACATTGTCGCTGCCCTGTTCTACTTTCGTATCTTTTGCTCTCATTCTTCATACCCTTCATAGACGTTCCTATAATGCTGTTCTGCAACTTTCAACCTTCGTTTAACCAAATCGATCTCCGAATTCGGTGTTTTGATTCCTTTCCTGGCCTTTTTTTGAAAGGTATGCAAAACATAGACGACCGACTTAAAGCGTACAGTATATACAGCCCGGTAAGTAGTGCTTGCCAGAAAAG
>VXPI01000288.1 GCA_009839585.1 Gammaproteobacteria bacterium | reverse complement strand
TCCGCCACGCCCGCAAGATTTGGCATTGATGATAAAAGTGTAGTGTATTTGAAGGCAGGTTCGTGTCAATAGCCTGAACCGGCAGAAACTCCGAAGCCGGACAATGCGTAGTGCAGGAAGGAATGGAAATGACATGAATGGAACTCGTATTTCATGGTGCAGGCACACATCCTGTATCATGTGTTGCGGATGCCTGAACGTCAATTCCAGCCGGAGCTATCCGATGGCTCGAATCCAGGCGTGAAGTCTCTAACGATCATTCAATGGGCTGTTCGTATCTTTCGGTGAGTTTAACTCCTTTATCCGCTGAACTGCCTTTTCCTGAATGCTTGCCTGATAAGACTCCTGTACCGGGAGTTCCGCTACACGCGACAAGAGATCTTCTGCCTTTTTCCGGTATTTCCGCTTACCCAAAGCCAGAAATCCATTCGCAGATCCATAGTGGATATCAATACCCTCGCGATCCAGATCCAGAGCACGCTCAATATGAAAAACCGCATCCTTCCTATTTGCACCAAAAAGAATTCCCGCCAGAAACGACCCCATA
The DNA here is from genome assembly GCA_009839585.1 of Gammaproteobacteria bacterium. Taxonomy (GTDB): domain Bacteria; phylum Pseudomonadota; class Gammaproteobacteria; order Arenicellales; family Poriferihabitantaceae; genus Poriferihabitans. Next base: position 11,641 of record VXPI01000288.1, on the reverse strand, counting down.
ACTTCAACGAGGCCAGCATGCCAGCTACCAAGGGCAAGGTGGGCATCCGCAAAATTGTCGTCTAGCGACAAGGCAAATTCGAGGTGCTCGCGAATCTGCTCGGCATATTTCTCATTCATCGCCTTGACTCGCCCGATACCCTGCGCATATTTGCCCATCGCTCTTACCAGCTCAAAATGTCCCCTCAAGCTTTTCGGATCAATTTCAATCGCTCTCTCCGCCAAATCCATTGCATGGCGGAACAATCCACTCTGCTCATCCTTTTCGGCATAATACAGTGCATGTGTGTTAAGGGAATTTGCCGCAAGGGCAAAGCCGCTTGCACCGCCGGCCTTTTCAGCCATTCGAGCGGCTTCCAGATAACGGCCTTCAGCATAGGCGGTTTCCGCCTCTTCCAGAGTTGTCGCTTTGGCATCGCCAGTAGAAATGAATGCCAGGCAAACGAACAGGATCCAGTAACCGCTACACCTGCCAATGTCGCGTTTCGCCGTGGTTTTTGTTGAACAAGCCATCGCTGAAAGCCAGAGCCGGATACCACGACGACCGAATTTCACTGAACGCCCAGTCCTTCCAGAAATTCACGGTCCCTGTACTCAATCAGCCTCTGCGAACTGTCTTCAAAAGATCGCCACATTTCCAGAAAACTCTCCCCGGTAAGCGGATGAACATCATTGGGGTACAAATCAGACAAGGGCTTAAGAACAAACGCGTATCTAGCAATCTCATCTCTCGGTATATTGAGTTCAGGATCACAAAGATCGCCATACAGCAACAAGTCAATATCCAGTACCCGGTCATCAAACGTTTTCGGCCCCTTGACCCGACCCAGAAATCTCTCGATATCCTGCATATGGGTTCGAATTTGTCCGACCGGCAATGATGAGTGCAGCCCAACCACCAGATTCAGGAAAGCCGCTCCCTGAAACCCCACCGACTCCGTCTCGTATACCGGCGAAATCTCAAGCTGCCCGTATTCATCTCGAATGGCGCTCACCGCACGGGCGATATTCTCCTCTCGATTAATATTACTGCCAAGCCCGAGCACCACACGAATCATGTTCTGCTGCCTCGCTCAATAATTATTCCGACATCCCGCGCACCCGAAACAGCCCCAAACTTGTTGAGCTTGACCCGACACCATGTCGCTGGAAACTCATCCAGTATAATCCTCGCAATCTCCTCGGCCAGTTTCTCAAGCAAGTTAAATTTCGACTCCGCCACAAAATTCGCCACCCGTTTTGCCACATCCTTGTAACTCAAGGTATCCTCCAGACAATCCGATTCTGCCGACTTGAGGGTCTCAAACCCCATATCCAGATCAATCACCAGACTCTGAACAATACGCTGCTCCCATTCCCAACAACCGATCACACAATCGACTTTTAAACCATGTAGGTAGATAATATCCATAACCAAAACTAGAGTTGCACTCGCCAATCAGCCAGCCTTGTTACAATAAACTGGCCATTCACTTCTGTTTCAAACCGTTGGATTATACACTCCCCATAATTGCCTACCTGATTGGCTCGATTTCCTGCTCAGTCCTGATTTGCAAACTGGCCGGACTGCCAGACCCCCGACAAACCGGCTCCAAGAACCCCGGCGCTACCAATGTACTTCGAATCGGTGGCAAGCAGGTTGCAGCCCTGGCCTTGATTGGCGACATCGTCAAGGGTTGTTTACCCGTTATTCTTGCCAGTCTGATCACTAGGGACACCCTGATCTTGAGCCTGGTCGGCCTGTTTGCCTTTTTGGGACACCTGTACCCGATCTTCTTTCAATTCCAGGGCGGTAAAGGTGTAGCTACTGCCGCTGGCGTTTATCTGGCTCTGGCGTGGCCTGTCGCACTGGTCTTGATTGTCATCTGGTTGATAACTGCATTGATGCTCAAATATTCATCGGTCGCATCACTGTCCGCAGCAATTTCCGCACCAGTGCTGATCGAAATTTACCTGCATGATATTTCCTACACCCTGTCCGGCATGCTGATCGCTGCCCTGGTCTTTTGGCGACACCGTGCAAACCTGCTACGCCTAAAAGAGGGAACGGAGAGTAAAATCAGGTTGAAGCGATCTTGATACTGTTCAATTGAGATTGAAAACCCTTCTCTTGATTCTGCTATTTCTGCCTGTAAGCCCTGGTAAACTTGGATACAATCTCACCGACTCATTAAAGACATCACCTTTTTCAAGATTCAGGCAACCTTGACCATACTGCATGAACTTCTCAAAGAACGCGGAGTCCTGCTCGCCGATGGGGCAACCGGATCAAACCTGTTCAAAATGGGCCTGCAATCCGGGGACTCTCCCGAATTGTGGAATGACCTGTTTCCCGATCGTATTGCAGCCAACTACCGGAGCTTCATTGAGGCGGGTTCGGATATTATTCTGACCAATACATTTGGCGGTAACCGGTTTCGCCTTGGACTTCATGATTCATCAGGCCGAGTCCATGAACTCAATACAAAGGCCGCCAACATTGCGAGAACCGAGGTTGATAAAGCCTCAAGGCGAGTTATCGTCGCCGGCTCAATCGGACCCACCGGCGAAATTCTGGAGCCACTCGGTTCACTCAGCATCGAAAGCGCAGCAGAAGTATTCGCTGAACAGTCCCTGGCACTCGAAGAAGGAGGCGTCGACCTGCTCTGGATCGAAACCATGTCCTCGCTTGAAGAGGCCACGGCAGCGCTGCAAGGGGTCGCTGAATCCAGCCTGCCATCAGTTCTCACCTTCAGTGTGGATACCAATGGCCGAACCATGATGGGACTGACCCCTGCCGACATTATCAGGTTCGCATCCGAAACCCCACACAGGCCTCAGGCCATCGGTGCCAATTGCGGAATTGGCGCTGCAGATCTTGTTGCCAGTCTGATTAACATGCATCACGCAACCAGAAACCTTTCCTTCCCAACGATCGTCATCGCCAAGGCAAACTGCGGTGTCCCTGAATATATTGATGGTGAAATTGTCTATAGCGGGACCGAGGAGATCATGTCGGACTACGCCTGTATTGCCATGGATGCCGGAGCCAGAATTATTGGTGGCTGTTGCGGTACGACACCCAGCCATATCCGTGCAATGCGCACGGCTATTGACAGACACCAGGCGGGCAGGTTGCCCGATATCGACAAAATCGAGGCCAGCCTGGGTACAATCACCGCAGGAGCCCGCTCACAGATGCTCGGGGATCTCAGCATCGCCGGCGGTGCAAAACGCCCGCCACGAGAACGCAAGTCAAGACGCTCCCGTCGAGACGCGTGACTCCACAAGCCAGGATCCGAATATGATTAAAAACCAAAAGCCATGAAAACTGCCTACATCTATGACCCCATTTTTCTGGATCACGATACCGGCATGGGTCATCCCGAAACAAGCCAGCGACTCGCCTCGGCACATACTCATCTGATCTCGCAGGACTTCTTCAGCAAACTCAACCTGTTTCAAGCCCGCGATGCTGAAATCAAATGGGTAGAAACCATTCATCAGCCGGACTACATTGAACGAGTCAAGTCATCCTGTGAAGCCGGCATGCGCATGATCGATACTCCGGATGTTCAGGTCTGCCCTGAATCGTATAACGTCTCAATCAAGGCGACAGGTTCTCTTCTGGAATTGGCTGATCGAGTCATGGCCGGTGAAGTTGACAACGGATTCGCTATGGTACGCCCTCCGGGACACCATGCCGAAAATTCAACAGCCATGGGCTTTTGCCTGTTCAATAGCATTGCCATTGCAGCCCGCTATCTTCAGCAGCAATATCATCTCAAGCGAATATTGATTCTTGACTGGGACGTTCATCATGGAAACGGTACCCAGCATACCTTTGAAGAGGATCCGGATGTGTTTTACGTCAGTCTGCACCAGTATCCGCATTACCCAGGGACCGGTGCTCTATACGAGACCGGCACCGGCAAGGGAGAAGGGGCAACCCTGAATTGCCCCATGAGCGGCGGTTTAGGCGACGCTGCCTACCGGGAAGCCTTCAAGGAGAAAATCCTGCCGGCCGCCCGCAACTTCAATCCTGATGCAATCCTGATCTCCGCCGGATTTGACGCTCACCGCGCCGATCCACTCGCCAGTATCAGACTCGATACCGAAAGCTATGGCTGGATGACCGAAGAGATGATGTCGCTGGCTGAGAAGTACTGTGAAGGAAGACTGATTTCCGTGCTGGAAGGAGGTTACGACTTCAAGGCCCTTGCCGAGTCAGTAACCGAACACGTCCGGGTCTTGAGTCAGTCCTGAAAGCGCTCTACCGCTTCTTCAAGTGTCTCCTGATTAATGACTGGAGCATAGATCAAATCCTGATCTCGATAGGCTTTTTTGATCATGGCCTCAAGATTCGGGCGTTTCTCGGCAGGAGTTGCCCCTTTACCGATTCCGCCCCCAAACTCGATAATTCGGGTCACTTCCAATTCCTGCAGGGTCAGTAGATTGCTATGCCAGAGCACCGGATTAAACAACTGAAAAAACAGCCTGGCGCGAATCGACTCTGCCTCATTATCGTGCACCCTGCCCGAATAATTCGATAACACCTTTATTTCGCTTGTCATGAATGCCGTTTGCGCCAGCTCCTCACGAAACCGTTTGCCCGCTTCAACCATATAGAAAGTATGAAATGCCCCTTCTGTCTTTAATCTGGCACTTCTACGTTTTGGAAATCGCCCGGCCATATCCTTGACCAGCGCATCGAGATCCTCTGCCCGACCACCGACCACGGTCTGCTCCGGCAGATTACAGGCTGCAATCCCGCAAACATGGCGATCCGCAAGAAGCTGTGCAGATTCAAGATCCAGCATGAGTACCTCCATCTCCCCTTCGCCATATTCTCCCATCAACTCTCCACGTGACTTGACCAGTTTCAGGGCCTCGGCAAAGTCGAGGACTCCTGCACAGATTAGGGCAGAATATTCACCAAGGCTGTGGCCCGCTGCCGCAACCGGCTGTATACGCCCCCCACTCAAACCGGAAAAAAGACGATAACAGGCGATCGAATGGGTAAGCAAGGCTGGCTGGGTAAAACGGGTAAGGTGAATACTGCCGTCCTGATCCTCGAAACAGAGGTGCGGGAGATCGTATCCCAAAGCTTCGCTCGCCTCACTATAGGTTTCCCTGACCTGCGGATATGTCTCAAACAAATCCCGACCCATGCCGGGATACTGAGAACCTTGACCCGGAAACAGGAATGCAGTATTTTCGCTCACCGTTTTTCTCCCTTTTGCATGTATCTGGGCCAACGTTCAACCCCTGTTAACAGTCAGAGACAAATTCGTACAATATTGCCCCTGTGCGAAGTCCGGATTTTAGCCCACTTGCCAAAAATCCGAAAAGCCTTTAGGCACTAACGGAATCAAGTCACGGATACTGATGCACCCTTTTTAATTTACCAACCACCAATCCGATAACACTATGAGTACTGTAATTGATGGAAAAGCATTGGCCGAGACGCTTCGCTCTCGCATAAAACAGGCAGTCAGCGAACTTCAGGCAGAGCACAATATTGTGCCCGGGCTTGCGGTAGTTCTGGTTGGTGAAAATCCGGCAAGTCAGGTCTATGTCAGATCCAAGGCGCGCCAGACAGTTGAGGTCGGCATGCAATCCTTCGAGCATCGCCTGCCTGAGAATACTTCTGAAAGCGATCTTGTCCAGCTGATCAAGGAACTCAATCAGGAACCGCAAGTGAACGGCATTCTTGTTCAGCTTCCACTCCCCGCCCAAATCAATTCAGAACACATCATCAACACCATCAACGTGAATAAGGATGTTGATGGCTTTCATGTCGAAAATACGGGTCGCTTATCTATCGGCAGCGATTCACTGATACCCTGTACCCCTGCAGGCTGTCTAATACTGCTCAAACGGACTATCGGTGATATAGCTGGACAAAATGCAATAATTATTGGCCGATCAAATATCGTCGGCAAGCCAGTTGCCCAGCTATTACTCAAAGAACATTGCACGGTCACGATTGCCCATTCAAGAACCCGTGACCTATCCTCGACATGTCGTCAGGCAGATATCGTGATTGCTGCTGTGGGAGTGCCTGAAATGGTCAAGGGCGACTGGATCAAGCCCAGAGCAACCGTCATTGATGTCGGGATTAACCGAATCACCGATAACTCGGGGAAAAGCAAACTGGTCGGAGATGTCGACTATGCATCCGCCTCAGAGGTGGCTGGAGCAATCACGCCCGTACCAGGCGGAGTGGGTCCGATGACCATAGCATGTCTGCTTCAGAATACGATCATCGCAACCTGTCGGCAACGACAGATCAAGTTACCGGAAGCGATCAGTTAGCGTTCTTTGAGCTTGCCGCTTCTGCAAATCCAGCTCCGATACGAAACCAGGGTCTGGCAAACCTCGAATATATATTCAGGGTTGCAGTGCAGAGATATACAGGGCCAGTTGCCTGATCTGCTTATCCGTAAGAGGATGGGCGATAGACTGCATCTCAGCATTGTTTCTCGCACCTGATTTGAATGCATGTAGTTGCATTTCGGTATAAGCGACATGTTGTCCGCCTAGACGCGGATAATTGGGCGGTATTCCGGATCCATCAGGACCATGGCATGCCATGCAGGCCGGTACATCATATCCTGCATGGCCAGCACGATATAATTGCTCCCCGGCTAGTACATCCTCCATATCTTCCTCGGAGACACCCTCTATGCTCGGGGCCCGGGACGCATAGTAGGCATCAAGATCTGCCATATCCTGCTCACTCAAAGCCCCGACAAAGCCTAGCATGACTGCATTTTCTCGCGCTCCAGTTTTGTAGGCCTGTAATTGATCTGCCACGTATCCCGGTACCTGGCCTGCAATTTTGGGAAACTGGTTTACTGGACTGTTTCCGTCGACACCATGGCAAGCCACACACACTGCAGATTTGGTCCGGCCAGATTCAATATCACCTTCCACCTGAGAAAACGCTGGATTAAACAATAAGACAGCAACTACCACTGCCAAAAACAAACTATATGAACGAATCATGGGCAAGGCTTTGATGAATGTTGAAATGCGAAATTGAAATTAGAAATCACTCCCTGAAACCCCAGAATGTCGAAGAAACACTCTTGACCGCATACCAGACACAGGGTGAACTGAATATTTCAAGACTTACAGGCAACGGTTTTGTGGGATACCCCCACAAATATCGTCAGCGGCTTTACCGTTAATTGCTATTATATACTTAAGAGTTGCAGTTTGTGATCAGCGAAAGACGGTTTTCTGATGGTCAGACCGTTAGACCGGGTGTCAAACATGATCCGACGCTGGCATCAACTTCAGATAATGCTCTGGATTTTCTGGTTACGCAAACAAGCTTGTCACAGTGCAAATCATAGAATCTCACTCAATCACCTCTTTCGGGATCGGGGCTTATCTTGGATAACAACACATTCAGTCATGCCCGGTTCCAGCTGGCTGCAACAAGGCGCTCACAGTGGCCAAAGGAAAGTCGTGCCGAGGTCGCATTCGCCGGACGCTCGAACGTTGGCAAGTCAAGTGCCATCAACGCTATAACAGGCCAGCAAAATCTTGCCCGAACCAGTAAGACTCCAGGCAGAACACAACAGATCGTGTTCTTCAAGCTTCCTGAAGGTCGATACCTTGTCGATCTTCCTGGCTATGGCTATGCCAGGGCACCAACCAGCCTACGACAGGAATGGGGCAAATTCATCACCGATTATCTCTACCATCGAGAGAGTCTGAAAGTCCTGTGTATTCCGATGGATATTCGCCGGCCGCTCACTCCGCTTGACCTAAACATGCTGGATTTTTGCCAGGACATCGGGCTTCATGCATACATCCTGCTTACCAAGGCTGACAAATTCAAAACAGGAAAAGCAAAATCCCTGTATCAGCAGGTAAGCCGGGAATTGGCGGAACTGCCAATGGTATCGGTTCAACTGTTTTCGGCGAAAACCGGAGTCGGAGTTCAGCAGGCAAAACTGGCTTTGCGGGATTTTCTGGTGGAGAATAGCAGACAGTATTCCTGATCACCCTCAAAAATGCCTCACGTCTTACTTCAGCGTGATTAGCCAGTTTCGGCTTTCTTCAATGGGGATTGATCTACAAGCCTTGGTTGGAGGGATGCTTTTGACTCGCACCCAGGCTCATCGCAGGTAGTGTCAATTTGTATTCTGGTTGAAGAGAGGGGTATCTAGTCTCTGGCCAGACCATCACTGCTTACGACATATTTCTGGCTGGTTAATCCCTCAAGACCGACCGGACCCCGCACATGCAGTTTGTCGGTACTGATTCCGATTTCTGCCCCCAAGCCGTATTCAAAGCCATCGGCAAATTGCGTAGAAGTGTTAATCATCACGGAACTTGAATCAACCCGTCTCATGAACTCGTCCTGGTGTTTTAAGTTCTCGGTAATGATTGCATCCGTGTGTCCTGATCCGTAGGTTTCGATATGTGAAATAGCCTGATTCAGGTCATCAACTATGCGTATCGAGAGGATTGCATCAAGATACTCGGTGGTCCAATCCTGGGTAACGGCAGGCACCAACTCTTCCACGAGCAGTCGTGAACTCTGACATCCGCGAATCTCGATCCCCTTGTCATGGTATAGGCGGCAAAGTTCTGGCAATACCTTTGGTGCAACATCTTGCGCCACCAGCAAAGTCTCCATTGCACCGCATATTCCATATCGACGAGCCTTGGCGTTATAGGCTATCCGAATTGCCTTCTCGATATCGGCATCGCTGTCAATGTACACATGACAGATTCCGTCCAGATGCTTGATCACGGGTACTGTTGCATGCTCACTGATACGCTGGATGAGCCCCTTCCCGCCACGCGGAACAATAATGTCGACATACTCATCCATTGAAATTAGACAATCGACCGCAGCACGATCGGTGGTTTCCACAAATTGAATGCAATGCTCATTCAAGCCTGCATGAATTAATCCCTGCTTGATACAACTCGCAAAGACCATATTTGAATGAAAGGCTTCGGATCCACCCCGCAAGATACATGCATTACCAGACTTGAAGCAAAGCACGGCAGCATCGACTGTTACATTCGGGCGAGATTCGTAGATGATTCCCACTACCCCCAGCGGTACCCGCATTTTTCTTATTTCAAGCCCGTTTGGCCGCTGAACCGGTTCCGTCATCTCGCCGACAGGGTCCTGTAAAGTTGCAACCTGTCTACAACCCGAAACGGTAGCCGCAATCCGAGACTCGTCAAGGTAGAGTCTATCTTTTAATGCTGACGCCAGATTATTTTGATCGGCGGCAACCATGTCTCTGGCATTCTCCTTGAGAATCCTGTCGGCCTGTCTCTCGATAGACTGGGCGATGGACTCTAGAGCATGGTTTTTCTCTTCTGAGCCAAGTCCTGCCAATTCTGATGATACTATCTGGGTATTCTGACCCAATCCTGCCATGTATTTGGCTATATCAAATCGCTTGGCAGTGTTCGTATTCATGACAATTCCGATAAAGATTGATACTTAATAACTCAAGTTTCAGAGTTCAATTTCCCCTGAAACCGTTTTTAAAGTATCCCCAGTTCCAGTCCGAAGTGCAACACTGCCCCCTGTCTGTCCATGCCGGCTATGCCGGCATGGACAGACAGGGGGGAAACCAGTGTCCGGGAGTGTTCCTCCGGCATCGAAACGGTGACAATCCCGACTTTCCAGCATCGTAGACGATGCAGTCCGGCAATGCAATGCCTGGCGCACGCCCTGCAGGCGTGCCCGTCCATCGCCGGCGTGCCGCAGGACTGTCAGGGACGGGTGATCAGGCAGACAGTCCTTCGTGGAAGACCTCGAACGGCGTGCGGCAGCCCAGCGCTCAGCTTGCGGGGAACCGCCGAAGCCTCACGGCGTCGACTCTCGGCCTTGTCATGAGCCTGCCCGTGGCGGTAGCCGCGAGATATGACTTTCCTCCAGTGTGTTTCAGCATGGAGATTGTCATCCGTCTCCCGCCCTTTGCAATACCCTGTCCGGAACCTCGACTGCCCCAAGTGTTGCACTTCAGAAATTGGGGTATTGAATACCTGTAATTTGACCGATTTCGACAGATTGAGATTGTCCTGTTACCCTAATCCAAAAATAGAAAACGCGGAAATACGTTCAACGCCCGGCATGACGTGGTTCTTGAAGGTTCGGAAGTTTCCCCCAATGGGTGATTCCAGCTTCGTGGATCAAACTCAAGCCGCATAAGACTTCGCACCTGCCGCGGACTGCTCTATTTATGGATTAGGGTGTTATGCTTGGACGCTCTCCTCACCACCGTCCGTTATAATTGCTAAGCTTCTGAAGTTTCCTTGAGATGAAAATGGCCCGTAAAAACACAATCCGCAGAATACCCTTAAGAGATTTACTGCTAGACAAGAAAAATCCGAGATTCGGTGGCAATCCGGGTGCTTCCGACAATCAGAAATCGCTTCTTGACTCCATCGTCGAATATGGCATCAACGATTTGCTGGCATCAATGTCAGCAAACGGATACTTCCATGCGGAACCGATCGTGGCCGTCAAACAAGACGGAGAAATCACAGTCGTGGAGGGAAACCGGCGCTTGGCGGCGGCGTTGATTCTGACAGGTGACGAGAGAGCAACACAGTATAGAGACATCAAAAAAAGATGGGATTCCGAAAGCGACAAGGAAAAGATAGAGTCTCTAAGGGAATTCCCCGTTTCGGTGTTTGAAGAGAGAAACGAGGAGTTGATAGCATATCTCGGTGCCAAGCACATCAGGGGCAGTAAACCGTGGGACTCCTATGCAAAGGCACACTGGTTGTTTGAACTAATGTCGGCGTCCGGGCTGGAACCAACCATCGGGCATGCCGCACAACTCATCGGAGATCACAATCCAAACACGGTAAAGAGGATTCTCGAAGCATATGTCCTGATGAGGCAATTGCGCGATGAAAGACGTTACAAATCGGATTCAAGCCAAGTAAGAGGAAGAGGGAGTAATCCAGACTATCCGTTTTCATGGGTATACACCAGCATAGGCTACGAGAACATTAGGGAATGGATCGACATTTCTGGGCTCGATTCCCAAGATAAAATCCTGGCGGACACACGAGTTCTGAAGTCCAACACAGCCTTGGACAATAGCGAAAAACTGGTGCTATTCCTGTTTGGATCAACATCGAAACCCGCCAGACCTGCAGTAGATGAGTCTAGAGAGATACGACTTCTGAATGATGTGGTCAGACACAAGGCATCAGTAATGGAACTTGAACACGGGAATTCCCTCAAGGAAGTCTGGGAAAAACTCAGACCAGCAGGAGATAGATTGGTGGACCTGTTCTACGATACGCAAGTCAATTTGGAAAAGATTAACACGTTGATCGCCATCGAAACATTGCAACAGGACGATCTCAACCAATTCATGACCATGGGACAGAAATCCCAGAATATTTTGAATACTGTCATCGCCACCTTGCAAAGAAAATCTGAAATTCTGTCATGAGCCGCTTGGACACAGCGCAAAGAACGGCCCGGGATGCCGATCAGGTAGAACTTTCCGCCCTGAAAAAATCAAACGCCTCAATTGACGAAGGCTTGACCGACGAATTCATTAGCGGAGAATCTGAAGACTTCATCCAAATCGAGGTTGAAGATCTGGAAACTGAAGAGTATGCAAGACAGGACCAATACGACGACCAACGAC
>VXPI01000167.1 GCA_009839585.1 Gammaproteobacteria bacterium | reverse complement strand
AAAGCAACTTCCCCGGAAATGGTATCTCCCGGGTTTGCCTCTATCACCCCATCCAGAATACCAAGACCTTGCTCCAGCGTCTCGTTGAACTTCTCGTTCTCCTGTCCAAGCACATTTTCAATATGTTTCCGGGATGTTTCAAGATTCGGCACGGCACCATCCATGTACTCGATCAATGGAGATACCAAAAGATGCATAAATGGCTCTGTGCATCCGGCTTGATATCCATGTCGAACTGCACGTCGAATAATTCTGCGCAAGACATATCCCCGACCCTCATTGGAAGGCAAAACACCATCCGCAATCAGACATGCTGTCGAGCGAATATGATCTGCAATCACCCGTAAGGCTTTGCTGTCTGGATCATTAATGTCCACTACCCGGGCGGTTGCCTGGATCAGGTTATCGAACAGGTCAATTTCATAATTACTGTGAACGTGCTGCAAAACAGCCGCAATTCGTTCAAGGCCCATTCCGGTATCTACTGAAGGCGCAGGGAGGGGTTCAAGCGTTCCATCAGCATGACGGTTGAACTGCATGAAGACCAGATTCCAGATTTCGATGAATCGGTCTCCATCCTCATCGGACGTTCCGGGCGGCCCGCCGGGAACTTCGGGACCATGGTCATAGAATATTTCTGAGCAAGGCCCGCAAGGGCCGGTATCGCCCATTTGCCAGAAATTGTCCTTGGCTCCGATGCGCGTAATTCGATCCGCTGGAAGACCGATTTGACCCGCCCAAATTGATGCGGCTTCGTCGTCTTCCTCAAAAACGGTAACTGACAGTCTTTCTCCCGGTATTGCAAAATCGACGGTCAATAGTTCCCAGGCAAGTCGAATGGCTTCATCCTTGAAATAATCTCCGAAACTGAAATTTCCGAGCATCTCGAAAAATGTATGGTGTCGAGCCGTATAACCCACATTCTCGAGGTCGTTGTGTTTCCCGCCTGCCCGTACACAACGCTGGGCCGTGACTGCACGATTGTATGGGCGTTTTTCAAGACCCAGAAATACATCCTTGAACTGAACCATGCCAGCATTCGTGAACAGCAAAGTCGGATCATTGCCGGGTACCAAAGGGCTACTCGGCACAATTTCATGACCGTTACGGGCAAAGAAATCTAGAAAGAGTTGTCTGATTTGCGTGGTTTTCATTCGATTCAGGCTGCTAAAAACAGTTATGCGAGTATTGCGAAAGCTCAGCTTGACTGAATCCTCGTTGTTGCAGAAAACGCAATTGCTTGGCTAATGCAGGATACTCCCTGGGCAGCCCATCGCCAAACTTCTTTTTGCGAACCTGTTCAGCAAGTGCTTCCCATTCACTCGAATATGGTTCCATTGCCATCTCAATCAACTCTTCATTTATTTGGTGTTTATTGAGTTCATAGCGCACCAGGACCGGCCCCTTGCCCGCAGCATAGCGCGACCTACACAAGGATTCCGCAAAACGCTGGTCTGATTGGGCGCCCTGACTGACCAACTGACGCATCACTTCATCACAAACTTCCCGAGATGCCTGTTTCAAAAATCGCTGGAAAAGCTCATGATGGCTGTATTCGCGTTTGACCAGTAGGCGGTAGGCTTTTGCAATTAACGTGTTTACAGTCTTTTCAGACACAATTGGCTATAAACCTGGATTGTCCGGGATTATTGAATCGATCAGAGGAATATTCGTGCAAATGCATCAACGTTTCTTCAGGTTGAATCTCCTTCAGGGACTGTAGCCGAGGATTGTTCAATGCCTCTGGCTTTTCTGATGGCATCCTCGATTTCTGATGCAGTTTCAGGATTCCCACGCAGGAATTCCCGGACATTGTCCCGTCCCTGCCCAATGCGGTCGGCTCCATAGCTGTACCATGCGCCTGACTTCTCGACAATGCCTTCTTCAACACCGATATCAATCAATTCTCCTTCACGTGATATGCCGATCGAATAGAGAATATCAAACTGGGCTTCCTTGAATGGTGGAGCTACCTTGTTCTTGACGACCTTGACCCGCGTGTGATTGCCATAGACATCATCGCCTTTCTTGATCGTACCGATTCTCCGAATATCCAGCCGGACTGAAGAATAGAACTTCAAGGCATTTCCACCAGTGGTAGTTTCCGGATTGCCGAACATGACGCCGATCTTCATACGAATCTGGTTGATAAATATCACCATCGTATTTGAACGTTTCATAATGCCGGTCAGCTTGCGCAAGGCCTGGGACATTAATCTGGCTTGGAGCCCCATATGACTGTCTCCCATATCGCCTTCGATTTCCGCTTTTGGTGTCAATGCAGCCACGGAGTCGATGACTATCACATCCACCGCACCTGAGCGGACCAGCATGTCTGCAATTTCAAGAGCCTGCTCGCCTGTATCCGGCTGGGAGACCAGCAATTCGTCAACGTTTACCCCAACCTTTTCGGCATACACCGGATCCAGGGCATGTTCGGCATCAATAAATGCAGCAGTACCGCCCGCCTTCTGAGCCTGGGCAATTAGGGAGAGGGTTAGCGTGGTTTTACCGGAGGCTTCAGGCCCAAAAATTTCAATAACGCGCCCTCGTGGCAATCCACCAATCCCCAGAGCGGTATCGAGACCGATTGATCCGGTGGAATAGATTTGAATATCTTCGCTGACTTCGGAGTCTCCGAGCCTCATTAGCGACCCTTTGCCAAACTGGCGGTCAATCTGACCTATCGCATTTTCTAATGCTTTTTGTTTATCTGCATCCATTATCCGATCTCTGAAAAACCTGTGTAACCCAGCCTTGTCCAACCAACCAGAAATGATGGATCGGAATTGCGGCTAGTACATTTGAAATAACTGTCCGATTTTATCCTATCCGCGTGTTGATACGGGAAATATAGAAGATATTATCTGCTTACAAGTCAGCTGGGCGAATCAAGTGCAGCAGTCTGGAATTTTCTGCATTCGCGGTCGCGATAACTGCCACGGTTGCAGTGGTCATCAGCTTTCCTGATTGATTCGATCGAGCCTCAGGACAGTAGTGGACAAGAATCTGGTCCATAGTCGGATTATGTCCCACTACCATGAGCGTACCGCTATCTGTCCAGTTCGCTTCAATGATATCCAGAACACGCTTTGTAGAAGCCATATACAGTTGGTGCGAGTAAGCGACCTCGGGATGATGCCGCCCCCAGTCAGGGACACTCATAACCAGTTCCAGTGTTTCGCGTGTTCTTTGTGCATCTGAACAGAAAATTCGATGTGGCCGATATCCGGAACTCGCGATCCATGAGCCGATCCGTGGAGCATCTCTTCTGCCTCGTTCATTCAAGGGGCGTCCATGGTCGTTTAGTGCTCCACTATACCAGTCGGATTTGGCATGGCGTAATAGAAGAAGCAGCTTGCTCATTTTGAAATGGAATCCGGGTTTGAACGTTTTTGGGTTGGTTCTGGAGGTGCTGGTTACGAAGTATATCGAAAGTTCGGGTCATTGTATTGAATTGTAGTCACGGCTAACCTCGACTGATAACCCTGATGTTCATGTCGCCTTTCCTCAAGTGGCGAGACAATCAGGTCACTACTTCACCCCCTTACTGTTGAAACCCATCGGGATGAAGGAATAGGAGTGAGCGTTTACATATCCCTCATCTTACGCCATGCTTGGATAATAGGGAGTCGAAAGCGGCAAGCATGTGCATACCCCTTCCGGATCAGTGTACAGACTGAGTTGAGACCCAGACAAAACCGGGGTGCTATGACAGCGCAAGCGGATATGTGCATGACCGAATCCGTCATGACCAGAACCATGCATCAAAAATCGAAACCATGCAAAAACTTGGCAAATGAAGTCTTTGCAAACGATATCAGACAAAAGGCTTGTAGAACCTATGGCGGAGACTTCGCTACAGGTACAGGCCGCCCGTGACCACTGAATTTTCCACGAGTGGCTGAGAACAATCTACTTTTGCTGCATGCTTCGGGCAATACGGACCGGCACATGGGAGGCGCTACAAAACGGATTGAAAGTAGTTTCCGGATCCCCTGTCCGGCAACCTTGAAGTGGTATGATTGCGGCACCATATAACTTATGGCTCCATTAAGCGGCCAAATTTCCCCTGACAGCCTCGATCAGAGTGTATATGAGGATTACGCAGGTTCCCAAATCGTTTTCTGGAAATAATTCTGGCTCACTTCATGGCGTGACTGATGAATCCAGGAGGACTCGGGTTCGAATTATTTCTATTTCAGGGCAAGAGAAAATCAAGATGTGGGATCATTTTGTTGGATAATACATGCATGAATACATGTAGAAGATTGATATCCAGATACGCATTTTTATTGCTGTTCGTCAGTGCGCTTGCAATAACCACTTCCCAGGCACAGCAAACTCTGGTGACGGTTGATCCCGTCGTACGCCAGAACTATACCAATACCATCCCAATTCTGGGTAGGCTGGTTACCGTTCAGGCCGGAACAGTAGCCGCTCAAATCGCAGGGGCGGTGAGAGAAATCCATGTCCGTGTCGGTGACAGGGTCAAGCAACGGCAAACCGTAGTTACAATCAGTGATCGTTCCGCGCGTCTTCGCAAACAACTGCTGGAAGTGCAGCGCAAGGAAGTAGAAGCCAGAATTGCTGTCGTTGAGGCACAGCTTGAACTCGCAAAACAGGAGGTCAATCGACTCAGTATGCTGACATCCTCCGCAGCGGTTAGTCAATCGCAAATCGATGACGCGATTCAACAGCAGAATATCGTTGCTGCTCGCGTACTGGAGGCAAAAGCTGCCTTGAACAGTGCAGATGCACAGATTAGCCTGATCGACTTGGAGTTGACCTATACCCGGGTAATTGCCCCCTATGACGGAACCGTTATCGAAAAATTCACGGAAGTAGGAAGCTATCTTCAGCAAGGGCAACCGGTAATCCGACTGGTTGCCGATGGCGATTTTGAACTCGAAGCCGATGTTCCGGCTGATCGTCTTGAAGGATTGACTACCGGAAGGATGGTGCAGATTACCTTCGATGATAGTAGTCAACATCAAGCCAGTGTTCGGGCAATTGTGCCTGAAGAGAATCCAAGAACTCGAACCAGAAGAGTTCGTTTCTCCCTGGATCTGGCGGACAATGCGCCAGTTCTGGCAGTCGATCAGGGTGTCACAGTGCTAATCCCGGCAGGGGCTGAACGGGAAATCAGTTCTGTTCACAAGGATGCCGTGATTCATGGCGGACAGGGCAGCATCGTCTATGTTGTTGAGGAAGGATTTGCCAAGCTACGACCCGTTCGACTTGGTTCCTCAGTTGGCAACCGGTTTGAAGTACTCCAGGGATTGACTGAAGGTGATCTCGTCGTGATACGCGGTAACGAGCGCCTGCGACCCGATCAACCCGTTTCGCTGGCGGAGAACCCTTCCTGATACCCCCGGCAGCGTCCCGTGCAACTCATACAAGGATCAATCAAGCGGCCCATTGCGGTAATCGCCGCTGTCATGCTGGTCGTTCTGTTTGGCCTGGTCGCCCTGACCACTATACCCATACAACTGGCACCGGATGTGAACCGACCAGTGATTACTGTCACAACGAACTGGTTTGGAGCAGCCCCGGCCGAGGTCGAACGCGAAATACTCATCCCTCAACAGGATGAACTGGCCGCAATTGAAGGGCTCACCGATATGACCGGTAATGCCAATTCCGGTCGCGCACGAATCACCCTTGAGTTCAAGACGGGAACAAACATGGATCGGGCCCTATTGCTGGTCTCGAATCGACTAGATAGGGTGCCCGAATATCCGGAAGAGGCAGACCAGCCGACTCTGGATACTGCCGGTAGCGAAGACAATGCCATCGCATGGCTGATCTTCAAAAGACAGCCGGGAAACAACCGACCGATACACGAGTACGGTGACTACATTCGTGACAATGTCAAGGAAAGGCTTGAACGCGTACCCGGTGTGGGGCGGATTAATTTTTATGGAGAAAGCGAGAGGCAAATTCATGTAATCATCGAACCCGCTACACTGGCAAGTTATGGCCTGACTATTGCGGATATTCGCCGTTCCTTGCAACTGTCCAATATTTCACTCGGTGCCGGTGATATCAATGAGGGTAAACGGCGCTATGTAGTTCGTACCGAAGGAGAACTGAAATCTCTTGATGCCGTTCGCCGGGTGCTGATCAGCAAGGCCGGAGATGATGTGAATGTGCGGACTGCTCTGGGAGATATTTCCACGGTTCAATTCGGTTACCAGGATCCGTCAGCCACTATCCGCCAGCTTGGCCATGCCGCACTTGCCATGAGTGCAACCCGTCAAACTGGCTCAAACGTGATTGAAACCATGGCCGGTATCCGCGAGGCGGTTGAAGAATTGAATCAAGCCGTCATACCGCAAGCAGGACTCGAATTGAATCAGGTCTATGACGAGACGATATATATCAATTCTGCAATCGATCTCGTAAAACAAAATATCTGGGTAGGTGGGGCACTTGCAGTTCTGATTCTCCTGTCTTTCCTGCGCTCCTTGCGCGCAACCATTATCATTTCCCTGGCGATCCCGGTTTCCGTGATTGGCGCATTCGTTGCCATGGCCGCAATGGGGCGCTCATTGAATGTCATTTCCCTGGCAGGAATCGCGTTCGCCGTCGGCATGGTGGTGGATGCGGCAATCGTAGTCCTTGAAAATATCTACCGTCACAAGGAAGAGGGATACAGCAGCAATGAATCTGCCTATCGTGGTGCCAATCAGGTCTGGGGTGCAGTACTCGTTTCAGCTCTGACCACCGTTATGGTTTTCATTCCAATCCTGGTCATGGAACTGGAAGCTGGCCAACTGTTTCGGGACATCGCTGTCGCCATTTCCGTTGCCGTGGTTCTCTCGCTGGTCGTGTCGATCACCGTTATCCCCGCCCTTTCGAGCAAACTGCTGTCAAACAAGATCAGCGAAGATGGAAACCCCGGGCGCATGCGGCTGTTCCTGGTCGATTCTCTGGCTGGGTTGTTTTCATCGACAATCATGGCTTTCGCAAAACTTGTCGTGAAAAGTAAAGTTGTTGCCTTCTTGATTGCAGCCAGCGTTACAACGGGTGCCGTGTATTTCAGTTATCAATTCCTGCCGAAACTGGAATATCTTCCGGAAGGCAATCGCAATCTGTTATTCGGTATTGTCATACCACCACCTGGTTACAACCTGGATACGACGACCGAGATTGCCAACGGAATTGAACAGGAAATCAGCCATCTGTGGGTTTCCACTGGCGTACAGCCAGTGAATACGGATACCGAGAAGCCGTCTGCATGGGGACAACTCGCATCGCTCGTCGGTGACATGTTCACTAATTCGATTCATGAAAGCGAGACAGGCCCACCATTGATCGAACGATTCTTTTTTGTAGCCACACAATCACGAACTTTCATCGGTGCAATAGCCGAAGACCCATCACGAGTCGCCGAACTGAAACCAATATTGAGTGCGCCGGTTTTTCGGGAACCCGGTACATTTGGGTTTATTTCCCAACCCTCGATATTCGGACGCGGAATTGGTGGAGGGCGCAAGATTGACCTCGACATTTCCGGTAATGAGCTTGATACCGTGCTGGAAGTTGCAAATCGTGCATTCTTTAAAATCATCCCATTGTTTCCGAGGGAACAGGGGCACGAATGGAGGCCTGTACCGGGGCTGGAGCTTGGTGCGCCTGAAGTCAGGGTCATTCCTGATCGTATCCGATTAAACGAGAGTGGAATCAGTGCCCAGGACCTGGCCTTGACCGTCGATACATTCAATGATGGTTTACGGGCGACTCAATCAACAGTAGACGGGAAGATGACGGACATACTGATAAAAGGAGGAATCCAGGGTGTCGATAACACACAGGGGATTGATAATCTGCCGATAGTGACTTCCACGGGTCGTGTCATACCGGTCAGTTCCGTCTCGGATGTCGTTCTTACCGCAGGGCCAACACAAATTCGACATCGGGAACGCCTGCGTACGGTGACTCTTGAAGTGCGTCCACAGGCAGAGTTACCACTGGAATCTGCGATTGACACGATACGCACGGAAGTGATTGATGCTTTGGAAGCTGAGGGCCTGCCAACGGGTATCCGTCTCCGAATTTCGGGCACTGCCGACAAGCTTGATCAAACTCGTGCTGCGATGGCGGTCAATCTGTTGCTTGCTCTGGTAATCGTATTTTTGGTGATGGCGGTGTTGTTCGAGAGTTTCGTCTATCCTCTGATTATTATGATTTCAGTCCCAATAGCAGCAGCAGGTGGTGTTGCAGGCCTGGCGTTACTTAATCTCTATACCTATCAGGCACTGGATATGCTGACAATGCTCGGGTTTGTGATTCTGGTTGGTATCGTAGTCAATAACGCTATCCTTCTGGTGCACCAGACCCTGCATCTGACCCGTGCAGAAGGCATGGCGCCCGAGCAGGCAATTCCACTAGCCACGCAAAATCGCATACGACCGATCTTTATGTCGACGTTAACCTCGGTATTCGGGATGCTTCCGCTAGTGTTTTTTCCAGGTGCCGGATCAGAGCTATACCGCGGCTTGGGATCGGTTGTGGTTGGCGGGCTTTCATTGTCGGCCATTATTACCCTATTGCTCGTACCACCCATGATGTCGCTGTTGATCGCTCCACTGGAAGCTCGACGTACTCGTCGTCTTGCCTCAATAAAGTTTGCCGAAGCCTGATAATGTCCCTGCCCTACTAATCATCGAAAACGACTGGATACTTTCTTTTTTTGGATGATGCATGTAAAGCCAGATAGAAAACAATTGAGAAGATCGAAAATACTGCGGCCATCAAGAAGGCCAGGGCAAGCTCAATTTCACCGACCAACCCGGCAACCAATGCTCCCAAGGCTCCAACGCCATCGAGTACCGAAAACACGATCCCCAGTGTCGTTGATTCCGATTCTTCCGATAATTCTACGGCTGCAGCAAGAATAATCGGCCTGACTGCTGTCAGTAGTGAAGCGGCACAGATCAGTCCAATCATGAACGGAATAAACTCTTCGAACCAGGCCGCACAGGCCGAGAATACTGTTGAGAACAGCAAGGTGATGATGATCGGTTGAGACCGGCCAACCATATCGGACAACTTGCCAATAAAGGGCTGAAACATGGTTCCGATAACCAGCATTGCAGCAAACAGCACAGATGAATTGAAGACACTCATTTCATAACGCTGCTGGAGTGTCAGTGGGGTCATCGACAACAACGCAAACAAGGACATATTGTAGAGCACCATCATTCCGACCATCATCAATCCACGGTGTGTGAGCCACACCTGTAAGGCCTGCGTGAATTTTTCCTTTCGGACCGGTTGTCGAGAGACGGATGTTATCCGTGGTCCCATGACAATAAACAGCAGTCCCATCAGGAACGCTGGAATCGTAATGATCTGCAGGGAACTTTGCCAATCGAAATAAGTCAATAGCACGCCAATTGAGACTGGCGCGAGGATTTCAGCCCCGACGCTACCGCCCATTGCATGGATGCCCAATACCTGGGCCCGTCGCTTGGGCATGGTTTTTACCAGGATTCCGGTTGCGACTGGATGCCAGAAAGCATCACCCATAACTCCAATGGCCAGAAACAGGGTGATTAGCCAGAATCCAGGCACCAGAGTAGACAGGAAATAGCCGATTGCAACCCACCAGAATGAAATCAGCATGAGAAGACCGCTGTTGCGGGTACGGTCTGCGATTATTCCAGCTGGCACATATGTAAATCCCGCCGCAATACCATTGACGGCTATGATCAACCCTACTTCAGCAGGTCCAAGACCCATGCTAGCCGCAATTGCCGGTGCAACGAGCCAGATCGTGCCGGCCACCCAGTCATTAACTAGGTGTCCCGCGGCAAGTGTACCGAGCAGAAAACGATTGTTTTTCGCTGTTTCGGATTCTTGGGGATCAATCAACCCTGATTGGGAATTGGTATCAGGCATCTTCGAGGTGTTGTTGGTTAATGCGGGACAAGTTTGGCAGAGCTTATGTCAAAGTCACGCGCGCGGACGAAAATTCCGAGCATCCCACACCGGATCAGCCAATACTGTGGCCTTCCTTAAATCACCAATCAACAACACTTCAAATTTACAGCCGGGCTGGCTGTATTGTGGGTCAACATAAGCAAAACCCAGACTTTTCCCGGTTGCATGTCCATACCCGCCCGAAGTTGTAATGCCGATTGTCTGTCCGTCAACCAGCACCGCTTCACCACCGGCCACATCGTTATCTGCCTCGTCAACCTCAAAATACACCAGTGATGTCGAAATTCCCTTCTCTTCAATATCCAAAGTGCATTGCTTGCCTCGAAAATCGTCCTTGTCACGGCGAAAGAAGCGCATCAAGCCTGCTTCAACCATCGATATTTCATTGGTCATTTCAGATCCCCATCCCTTATAGGCTTTCTCCATTCTCAGCGAATTCAGGGCATAACCGCCAAAATCAGCAATGCCGTATTCTTCACCGGCAGCACAGATTGCTTCGTATACATCCACAAGATCGGCATTCCGGCAATGCAGCTCCCAACCCAGATCGCCGGTATAGCTGACTCGCAAGGCCCTGACCTCTTTGCCCCGGATATCAATGGTTTTGCCCGATAGCCACGGAAAATCAGAATTGCATAGGCTCTCACCAGTCACGGCAGAGAGTACTTTACGAGATTGCGGGCCAGCAAGTAGCAGAGCGCCCCACTCGTCGGTAATATTTTTGACGTGAATGTCTTCCTGGGCACCAATTCCCTGATTTAATATCGACAGATCACGCTCTTCGCTGGTGGCTCCTGATAGTACATAATAGAAATCATCATCTAGACGGGTTACCGTTGACTCTCCGTTCAGTCGCCCATTTTCAGCGAGGTAGTGTGTCAGCACGATGCCGGAAACTCTGGGCATCCTGTTGGCGCTGATTCTATTCAACATCGCTTCGGCATCTCTACCGGTAATTTCGTATTTGGCAAATGTAGACAATTCCATGATTCCGACACGTTCCCGAACCGCCGTACATTCTCTTGAGACTACACTGAAGGTATTGTTGTGTCGAAATCCGACCTCTTCTTCCCGTCCATCCAGCGAGAACCATTTTGCCCTCTCCCACCCGTTGATTTCCGTGAACACAGCGCCCTTCTGCTTCAGCCTGTCATACAAGGGCGTGGTCCGGAACTTACGCCCGGCAGGTCTCTCTTCGCCGGGGAGGTGGAGTTTGTACATGTGTTCGTAGTCTTCGTGAGATTTTTCCTTGGTATATTGTCCCGGAGCAAATTCGCTGAATCGTCGGGGGTCGATCCCCGACATATTGATTTCAGCATCGCCATGGACCATCCATTGAGCCAGGTACTTTCCACAGCCCGCGCCCGAGGCGATGCCAATGGATGCACCGTTGCAATGCCAGAAATTGTGCAGTCCAGCCGCAGGGCCGATGAAGGGATTGCTGTCCGGCGTGTGTGGGATTGCACCGCAGACCACGCGTTTAATCCCGAGTTCTCCCCACATCGGAACACGATCCATGACCCTTTCAATGAAAGGCATGATATTGTCCATTTCCGGATCAAACAATTCATTTTCCGATTGCCATTCCGGCCAGCCTCCACGATGGGTCCAGCATTCTTCTGAATTTCTGGTTTCATAGATCCCGATCAATGCCGACTTTTGTTCCTGACGGTAATAGGATGATGGGTATGGATCCCGGATTACCGGCATTTCGTGATCGGTATCCAGAAATTTCTGAACACTCTCGGTGACGATATAGGTATGTTTCATATTGATCATGGGCAGGTCGGTGCCCACCATTTTTGAGACCTCGCGTGCATAACAGCCTGCTGCATTGACCACATGTTCTGCAATCACTGGTCCCTTTTCTGTCAGGATTTCCCATTCGCCGGATGGTCGAAGCTGAATATCCAACACTCGATTACGGGTGGACATCTGTACCCCCTGCATGCGGGCCCCTTTCGCCATGGCATTGCAAACACCTGCTGGATCAACATGCCCATCGGCATGCGTCCAGGCACCGGCGAGCACACCTTCAATATTGATATAGGGTGCGAGTGACTTGATTTTTTCCGGATCAATGATTTCGCAGTCGTATCCGATCAGCCTGCCAACGCCCGCAACCCGGTGGAACCACTCTACTTCAGCGGGATGATAGGCAAACCGAATACCTCCACAGCCATGCCAACTGACATATTGACCGGTCAGTTCCTCCAGCCTGGGGTACAAATTGATCCCGTAGTCATGGATTTTTGCCATGTTGTAGTCGGCAATGAAGTTTGGGCATTGTCCTGCAGCATGCCAAGTCGATCCTGAAGTCAATTCTCCTTTTTCGATTAACAGGCAATCTGTCCATCCTTCCAGGGCCAGGTGGTAGGCAAGTCCGGCCCCCATGACCCCGCCGCCGATAATTACCACTCTTGCCTCTGTGACTTATTA
>VXPI01000373.1 GCA_009839585.1 Gammaproteobacteria bacterium | reverse complement strand
TGACCCTGGGGGTGGTGGTGTTGGTGGCAGGAGGAACGTTTGGCGGTAAACTCTATTATGTGTCCGAACGACTCTACAACATTTACTATCTCATGCGCCGTGCTCGCGGACGGGCATCACTGGTTGAGGCGCTGGTCTGTTTTATGGAGGCACAGTACTCGCCTTCGGAATTGAGGGACTTTTTCATTCGTCGTTTCGGGACGAGTGATCAGACTGTGTTGCAGCATGGCTCTGAATCTGCACAACGGAAAATTGCCGAGCTGCATTTAGGGATGGAACTGGTCGATGCCTCGGTCGCAACGATGAACCGCCTAGGCGATCAGGAAAGTCCAGAGTTGCCAGAAATTCAATGCCATGGCCACCTCATTCGTGCACATGAACATTTTCTTGGAAGAGACGAGGCAGCATGCATGCTGGATATCGAATCAGCCCTGTCGCTTCTCTCATCGATTAATTCCTTGCCGAGGGGAATACTCGATAGCCTGTATTGGCTGGCAGTTGAGTTGGGGGCGGTACGGCTACGCGAGCTGATCGTAGCGTCACCGGCATCGGACATGCTGCTTCCGTTCACTACAGCGTTGGAAAGAGAACTCGGACTTGAGTCTCGGGTGGCAAGGGAAGTCGAGGAAGTGGCCGAAGACGTTAAGCGAGATTTGGAAGAGCAGAGAAAGGTCATGGGAAGATACGGGCATACAACACGTACTGGAACAGGATGGGTAAATATTTCCTAATTTGTGGTTGCTCCATAAAGCGGACAATTTTATTTACTCCCAACCCTGACCAAAAAAATCATTGTTTTACCCGGCACCTTAGTGGTAGCATCGTATCCGGGAGTCGGCCAGGCAGTCGCAGTATCAAAATGGTATTGAGGAAAGTCCGGGCTCCACAGGGCAGGGTGCCAGGTAACGCCTGGGCGATGTGAATCGACGGCCAGTGCAACAGAAAATATACCGCCTTCGGATTTCTCGGGGGTAAGGTTGAAATGGTGCGGTAAGAGCGCACCGCACTTTTGGTAACAGAAGTGGCAGGGTAAACCCCACCTGGAGCAAGACCAAATAGGGATCCTCGAGATGTGGCCCGCATCGGATCCGGGTAGGTTGCTTGAGATATCTGGCGACAGGTATCCCAGATGAATGGCTGTCCAAGACAGAACCCGGCTTATCGGCCAACTCCCATCAATCCATTATACAAACCAATCAGTTTAGTATCGTGAACGGGGTTCTCGTTTGTATGCTTGCGGTCAAACTGCCCATATTTGTCTCGAATTTCCATTTTGGGGTGGTACACAAACATGGCAGGCACCATCGCGGGGCAAGGATATTTTGGCATTGATCTACATGTCTTCAGTGAAACACCAATTCCAACTGAGCCTATGGAAGTGCTCACATGGTATATGATATATTGATCATTCAGGCAAAAAGCGGTTAACGAAATGCTCATGCTTTCGATCAATCAAGCGTAGCAGCACTCCTTTTTTCAGGAGGAAGCATGATACTTCCGTCCAAGATGTAAAAACCGGCATGCAGAAAAAAGTCCAGCCCAATCCTAAAGGCGGTATTCGGCCGCCAGTGCCATGGCGAGACATGGAATACGCGCATGCCACGTTTGCGGATCCCTGGATTTATGAAGTTGTAGTGGGTTGGGGTCATTGTGATCCGGCCCAGATTGTCTACACCGGTAATATCCCTGCCTGGGGCATAGAAGCTGTTGAAGGCTGGTATCGGTATTGTCTGGGTGCCGACTGGTCGGAGATGAACCTGAAATACGGGATTGGCACTCCATTTGCCGCCTTGGAGTTTGATTTCAAATCCCCAGTCAGGGCGGGCCTCACACTGCAAATCCATGTCGGTGTCTCACGAATTGGCAATACATCTCTAACCAACCACATAACTGCAAGCCAAAATGGAGAGTTGTGCTTTACCGGAAAGACTACCGCTGTGTTTGTAGAATCGCTAACCATGTTACCTTTAAGTATCCCTCCAAACATTCGAAAGAGTATAGAGGCATATCAGTCAAAACAGGGCTGACATACTAGTAATGTCTGCAGTAAGCAATTCGAAACGATACTGACATGGGCGATATCATTGATTTTGTCTGTCGTGACCAGGTTGGAATCCTGACGATTGACAATAAACCGGTAAATGCGGCATCTCATGCGGTTCGTTCCAGTATCGAAAATGTTGTGAGAGCCTCGAATGGTGATGTAAGGATTAAGGCTGTGGTTCTGATCGGTGCAGGAAAAACTTTCATCTCAGGGGCTGACATTCGGGAATTCAATAAACCGCCGAAACCGCCATACCTCAGGGATGTGGTCTTCCAACTAATGAGTGCTTCGAAACCATGGATAGCCGCCATTCACGGAGTTGCCCTGGGAGGAGGTCTGGAAATCGCTTTGGGTTGTCACTACCGAGTGGCCTTGTCAACTGCGAGTCTGGGTTTTCCAGAAGTGAATTTGGGTCTCATCCCGGGATCTGGAGGAACAGTATTCCTGCCGAGATGCGTGGCGATGAAAGATGCGATTCGAATGATTACCACCGGCAAGCCGGTCAGTGCGCAAGATGCCTTGGCAAAAGGCATTCTGTCGGCTGTGGTAGAGAACAGCCTGGAGGAATTTGCAATCGAGTTTGGCAACAAAAAAGCTGGTAAGCCTCTACCGATTCCATTATCAAGAAGATCCGTAATCGAACCCTTGACCCGAGATGAAGCCGACAGACAACGGCAAATGCTGAAACAGAAAAGTCATGGACAACAGTCCCCAGTCGTGGCACTCGAGACAATCCTGTCAACGACAGTACTTGATACTGAGAGGGCAGTCAAGTTGGAGCGCGATCATTTTGAGCGACTCAAGTGTAGCGAGCAATCCAAAGCCCTGAGATACATTTTCTTTGCAGAACGCAACACCGGCAAGTTAGATGATTTGAAAAAGATTCAACCCTGCAAAATAGAGCATATTGGCGTAGTTGGCGGAGGCACAATGGGAACAGGCATCGCTGTCGCCTGTTTGCTGAATGGCTACACGGTCATATTGATAGAGACTTCGGATGCCAGTGCAAAACTCGCTCGGCAAAGGGTACATGAAATATTGCTGGATAGTGAAAAACGGGGACTAATTTCCTCAAGCAAATTCCATGCGCTTACATCCATATTTCAAAGCAGTGTCGATTATCAGCTGATCAACGATGTCGATCTGGTCATTGAAGCAGTGTACGAGGATTTGGATGTCAAGCAGGAGGTCTTCAGAAAACTGGATGAGTGTATGCGGCCGGATGCAGTTTTGGCATCCAATACTTCCTACCTTGATGTGAATGAAATCACGAAATATGTTGATGATTCGAGCCGTGTGATCGGACTTCATTTCTTCTCGCCTGCCCATATCATGAAACTGGTCGAAGTCATCAAAACCGAAATGGTGACTCCAGAGGTACTTGTCACCGGAATCAGGTTTGCAAAATCACTGTCCAAGATTCCGGTAGTATCCGGTATGTGCGATGGCTTTATCGGCAATCGCATTATGTCAGCCTATCGTCGTGAAGCAGATGATCTAGTCGTAGAAGGAGCATCACCGGTTCAGGTTGACGAAGCCATGCGTAATTTTGGATATCCAATGGGGATTTTCCAGATGCAGGATCTTGCCGGTCTCGATATCGCCTGGGCAATTCGAAAACAACAGGCAAGAACCCGTCATCCTGCCATGCGCCATGCTGGAATTTCAGACCGCCTCTGTGAACTTGGTCGATTTGGCAGGAAAACGGGTTCTGGCTGGTATAACTACGAGAGGGGCGCTCCAAGGCTTGACGAGACGGTCAACTCAATTATCGCAGATGAGCGAGATGCTCGATTGGTTGCACCAAGGTCATTTTCCGAAGACGAAATCATGAAACGTATACTGAACGCCATGCAAAGCGAAGCGCGAGATGTTCTTGATGAAGGCATTGCACGTTGTGCAGAAGACATTGATGTTGTCATGACCAACGGATATGCCTTCCCGCGCTGGAAAGGAGGGCCGATGTACATGCAGAACAGATAATCAGCAGTGCCTTGTCATGCTTGAGGAGAATGCTGCAGGCACACGATGCAATCTTCTTTCAACGCTACAGTTTTGCTCAGCTCTTGCAATTCATCATTGTTTATGACAAAGTACAACCTAGGTTTGACGGGCAATATGCCGATGAAGATTGCATGTCTGGGGGGTGGGCCGGCTGGCCTCTATTTTGCAATTTCCATGAAGTTGCGCGACCCATCCCACAAAATTACCGTCATTGAACGCAATCGCCCCGACGATACTTTCGGATGGGGGGTTGTTCTCTCCGATGAAACCCTTGTCAATCTCAAGGCGAATGATCCTGCCAGCGCTCAAACAATCAGCAACAATTTTGCCTATTGGGATGATATCGCGCTTCATTTCAAGGGCAAGCGCCTTGTTTCATCCGGTCATGGTTTTTGCGGCATTGGTCGGAAAAAGCTTCTCCTTCTTCTTCAGGAACGTGCACGGACACTCGGAATTGACATGTATTTCAGGACGGAGGTTGAAGACATTGAAGACTATCGCAAGAATTATGACCTGGTGGTTGCCAGCGATGGACTGAATTCAAAAGTACGCATGCTGTACAGGGACAAATTCAAGCCCGATATTGATCAACGTAAGTGCCATTTCATCTGGTTGGGCACTCATCAAACTTTCGCAGATGCCTTTTCGTTCATTTTTGAAGAAACTGAACATGGCTGGATCTGGGTTCACGCCTATCAATTTGATCGGCAAACGGCAACCTTCATTGTCGAATGTGCACAACACACCTTCGATGCGTTCGGTTTCGCCGATATGACCCAGCAACAATCCATAGAGACATGTGAGAGGATCTTCAGGAACTATCTGGGCGGCCATGACCTGATGACGAATGCCGATCATGTTCGTGGTTCTGCCTGGATACGCTTTCCCCGAATTTTGTGTGAACGGTGGAGCCACGAAAATGTGGTGCTTCTGGGAGATGCGGCAGCCACCGCTCATTTTTCGATTGGTTCGGGAACCAAGCTGGCTTTTGAATCCGCCATTGGTTTGGCGGATTATCTTCATTCTGAATCTGATATGGTATCAGCCTTGAAGAAGTACGAGGAAGAACGACGTCTTGAAGTTCTACGCCTTCAATCTGCCGCACGTAATTCACTGGAATGGTTCGAAAATGTCGATCGGTATCTTCATCTTGACCCGATCCAGCTTAATTATTCATTGCTTACGCGTTCCCAGCGTATCAGTCATGAAAACTTGCGCGAACGAGATAGCGCGTGGCTCGAGAGTGCAGAACGGTGGTTCATGGATCAGGCAGGGGTGCAGGCCAGTGCGCCAGTTCGTGCCCCCATGTTTGCCCCGTTCAAATTGCGTGAGATGACCCTGAAGAATCGCATTGTCGTTTCTCCGATGGCTCAGTACAAGGCCGTTGACGGTACTCCCGGAGACTGGCACCTGATTCATTACGGGGAGCGGGCCAAGGGCGGTGCTGGCCTGTTATACGTCGAAATGACATGCGTCAGTTCGAAAGGCAGAATTACACCGGGCTGTCCTGGTCTTTATGATCCCCAACATGAAGCGGCATGGCGAAGATTGACGGACTTCGTGCATCAACAGACAGACGCAAGAATCTGCTGTCAAATCGGCCATTCCGGTCGTAAGGGCTCCACCCGAATCGGTTGGGAAGGCATGGATCAGCCGCTGAATCAGGATAACTGGGAGCTGGTTTCAGCATCGCCAATTGCCTGGTCCGATATCAATCAAGTTCCCCGTGAAATGACCCGAAGTGACATGGCCCTGATTCGCGAGGAGTTTGTCGCTGCAACACGAATGGCTAATCGCGCTGGCTTCGACATGATCGAGTTGCACGCCGCACATGGTTACTTGCTATCATCCTTCATCTCCCCGATGTTGAACCAGAGAGTTGATGAATATGGCGGCAGTCTGGAAAACCGCATGCGGTATCCCTTGGAAGTGTTCATGGCCATGCGGGCGGTCTGGCCGGACTGCCAACCGATGTCTGTTCGTATTTCAGCGCATGACTGGGTTGAGGATGATGGCATAACCCCGGATGAGGCGGTAAAAGTTGCCTTGGCATTTGCGGATGCAGGTGTTGATCTTATCGATGTTTCAGCAGGCCAGACTACCATTGATGCAAAGCCGGTCTACGGACGGATGTTCCAAACGCCGTTTTCGGATCAAATCAAGAATCAGGCTGGCCTTACAACCATGGCCGTTGGAAATATCTATGAGGCAGATCATGCCAATTCAATTTTGCTTGCGGGTCGTGCTGACCTAGTTGCCATAGGGAGACCACATCTTGTTGATCCATACTGGACTTTGCGCGAGGCCTCAAAAATTGACGACCGTTTGGCGCAAGACTGGATGCCGCCCTATCTGGCCGGACGTGATCAACTCTGGCGACTTGCAGACCGAGAAGCGGAACTGGGCAAGGTGTGAGCTTCTCGGATAAACACATTGTCGTAACTGGCGGTGGGTCAGGAGTTGGATCTGCAACGGCCAAGGCCTTCGCGGAAGCCGGTGCACGCGTGACCATCATGGGAAGAACACGAGCCAACCTGGTTGCTCAGGGATTGCCGTTTCAGATTTGTGATGTGGCAGATTCGACCAGTGTCGGGACAGCATTTGACCGGGCACGTTCTCAACAGGGTTCCATAGACGTTGCGGTCGCAAATGCCGGGGTTGCCGAGAGCATGCTGTTTTCCCGCATGAGTTCGGAGCACCTAGACAAGATGCTTAGGGTTAATCTAGGTGGTGTAGTCAACACTTGGCAAAGTGCTCTGGATGATATGAGAACTGCGGGATGGGGGCGGTTAATCGCCATTGCATCAACTGCTGGTCTCAAGGGCTATGCCTATGTGTCTGCCTATTGTGCCGCAAAACATGGCGTTATCGGGCTCACTCGAGGTGTTGCCCTTGAGTTGGCAAAGACGGGCATTACGGTCAACGCAATTTGCCCGGGCTTTATTGAAACTCCAATGCTGCAACGATCGATTGACAATATTGCAGACAAGACAGGAAAAAGCTTCCGGGATATCGCTAATTCCCTGCGCTCCTCGAATCCACAAGATCGGTTCATCCAAGTTGAAGAAGTTGCTCAAAGCGCACTCTGGCTTGCCAGTGACGAGGCATCTTCAATCAATGGTCACGCACTCAGCTTGTCGGGGGGAGAGATATGAAGGCTTGCGGGGTACTTGAAACTTGCCACGCATTGGAGGGGTGGAATTGAGCGATGTTAAGCGAACCGAAACATTTTATTTGCCAAATCGATGGATCAATTGCGAAAATCTCGTTCAATCGACCGGAACGAAAAAACCCCCTGACTTTTGACAGCTACAGCGAATTACGCGACTGGTTTCGTACTCTGGCCTACTCAGACGATATTCATGCGGTCGTTTTTCTTCCGAATGGAGGAAATTTTTCATCCGGCGGAGATGTTCATGACATCATTGGTCCTCTCACAGACATGAACATGAAGGAACTGTTGTCGTTTACCCGTATGACCGGTGACCTCGTGAACGCCATGATTAATTGTGGCAAGCCGATCATTGCTGCAGTTGATGGCGTTTGTGCTGGTGCAGGTGCTATCATTGCCATGGCATCGGATTTGCGTGTAGCAACGGCCGATTCAAAAGTGGCGTTCCTGTTCAATCGGGTAGGTCTTGCGGGTTGTGACATGGGGGCATGCGCCATCCTTCCGCGTATCATTGGACAAGGCCGTGCCGGCGAATTGCTGTATCTTGGTCGGTCAATGAGTGGTCAGGAAGGATATGAATGGGGCTTTTTTAACTTGCTTGCCAAAAGCAATGATCTCACGGCTACAGCACTCGGTATGGCTGAACGGATTACGGACGGTCCAACTTTTGCGAATTCCATGACCAAAAAGATGTTGCATCAGGAATGGTCCATGTCGCTTGAACAGGCAATAGAGGCGGAAGCACAGGCACAGGCAATCTGTATGCAAGGCAATGATTTCAAGCGTGCCTATCGGGCTTTTGTAGATAAAAAAAGACCACTATTCAAGGGTGACTGATGACAGATCCAACCTCTTTGTCATGGCCATTTTTCGAACCCAGACATCGCAAAATTGCAGAACAGGCCAATGATTGGGCTTCCGCAAATTTACAGCATATCGATCATTTCGATATCGATCAATCCTGTCGGAACCTTGTTGCCGGCCTTGGAAATGCCGGGCTTCTGCAACATACGGGAAGTAAAGACGGGTATCTGGATGTCCGCAGTCTGTGTTTGATAAGGGAAACCCTGGCACGCCATGATGGTCTCGCAGATTTCGCGTTTGCGATGCAGGGATTAGGCACGGGTGCCATTTCCTTATTCGGTAGTTCGGCACAGAGGGCGCAATGGTTGCCAAGGACACGTTCAGGAGAAGTAATCTCGGCTTTTGCCCTTACAGAACCACATTCTGGTTCAGATGTTGCCAGCATATCCATGACGGCCGTGCCTGACCGTGGCCAATATGTCCTGCAAGGAGAGAAGACCTGGGTCTCGAACGGTGGAATTGCAGACATGTATACCGTGTTTGCGCGAACTGGAGAGGGTCCTGGCGCAAAGGGACTATCCGCATTTATTATTCCCGCCGATACTCCCGGTCTCAAAATCGTTGAAAGACTGGAGACCATTGCACCCCACCCGTTGGCAAGGATTCACCTTGATGATTGCCGCATTCCGGTCGAGTCCATGATCGGCAAATCCGGAGACGGTTTCAAGATTGCCATGTCGGTGCTGGATATCTTCCGCTCTACGGTCGCAGCTGCAGCATTGGGATTTTCCCGCCGTGCTCTGGATGAATCGCTTGTTCGCGTATCTTCCCGCCATTTTCAAGGCTCCCCAATGTTTGATTTGCAACTGGTTCAGGGAAAGATTGCTGAAATGGCCGTGGATGTGGATGCCTCTGCATTGCTTGTCTATCGAGCTGCCTGGACTAAGGACAGCGGCATGCCGAAAGTAACGCGCGAAGCGGCCATGGCGAAACTGTTCGCTACTGACCGGGCTCAGCAGGTTATTGACAAGGCAGTACAATTACACGGTGGGGATGGTGTTCGTTCTGGTCATATCGTCGAGAGTCTTTATCGAGAAATACGTGCCCTTCGAATCTACGAAGGAGCTTCGGATGTCCAAAAAGTCATTATCGCCAGACAAACTATGAGCGCACGGAAAAACCAATATGACGGCACACACTGATACTTTTGCACAATCAAACCTCCCGGACAAGTCGACTTGGCCAGACCTGTTGCTTGAAGGGTTCAAGTACCCTGAAAAACTCAACGCCGGGTTTGAACTGACGGATAAGATGATAGAGCAGGGCTTTGGCGATAATGTTGCCTTGATCGGTAATGGTCGACAACGCACTTACAAGGAATTGACCGATTGGACCAATCGTCTCGCACATGCACTGGTTGATGATTTTGGGATACAGCCCGGCAATCGTGTGCTGATTCGATCAGCCAATAACCCGTCAATGGTCGCTTGCTGGATAGCAGCAACAAAGGCAGGGGCTGTAGTCGTCAATACCATGCCGATGTTGCGGGCGGACGAGCTTGCCAAATATGTAGAAATAGCCGAAATTGAACTGGCACTATGCGATACAAGGTTGATGGATGAGATAACCGATTGTGCAAGAGACTCTCCCTTCCTGAAACGCGTTGTGGGTTTTGATGGCACGTCCAATCATGATGCGGAACTGGATCGAGTTGCGCTTGAAAAACCAGTCATGTTCTCCGTAGTCGAAACCTATCAAGACGATGTTGCCTTGCTGGGATTTACATCTGGTTCGACCGGCATTCCGAAAGCCACCATGCATTTCCATCGAGACCTGATGATTATTGCTGATGGGTATGCAAAAGAGGTGCTGCAAGTCTCGCCGGGCGACATTTTTGTCGGTTCTCCCCCTCTGGCATTTACCTTCGGTCTGGGAGGACTCGCCATTTTCCCACTTCGCTTCGGGGCGACTGCGGCACTTCTTGAGCATGCCAGTCCACCAAACCTGGTAGAAATCATCGAAAAATACAGAGCCACCGTCTGTTTTACGGTACCTACAGCATATCGTACCATGATGCGGGCTATGGAGGGGGGGGCGGATTTATCATCTTTGCGAGTTGCCGTGTCTGCCGGCGAGACCTTGCCGTCACCCGTATATGAGGAATGGATAGCAAAAACTGGCAAGCCCATACTTGACGGGATAGGAGCCACTGAACTTCTGCACATCTTTATCACCAACCGCCTGGACGATCATAAGCCGGGATGCACGGGAAAGCCGGTTTTCGGATACGAGGCAAAAGTGATTGATAACCAAGGGCATGAGGCCGTTGTTGGCGATATTGGCCGTCTTGCAGTTCGTGGTCCGACTGGATGTCGATATCTCCGGGACCAAAGGCAGATGGAGTATGTTCGGGATGGCTGGAACATTTCCGGAGATACTTTCTGGAAAGATCAGGATGGCGGTTTCCATTTTGTTGCACGCAATGATGACATGATCATCTCCTCTGGCTATAATATCGCCGGGCCTGAAGTGGAGGCCGCACTTCTTTCGCATCAAATGGTGGATGAGTGTGCCGTTATCGGCATTCCTGATGCTGAACGAGGATTCATCGTTCAGGCTCATGTTGTGCTGGCCGAAGGAATGCCAGGAGACGAGCAGACCGTTGAATTACTCAAGAATCATGTGAAGGCGATGATCGCCCCCTACAAGTATCCTCGGAGTATCGTGTTTACCGATGCACTGCCGAAAACCCAGAGTGGAAAAATCCAGCGCTTTCGATTGAAAAACAATCCTGAATTCGTTTAATCCGGAGAAGACTGTGCAATCAAGAAGCAAATCGGGCATCGCGGTCCGATGTACAAACAGGACTCAACAGCAGATATGCAGGGTATTTCTTCATGCCAGCTAGAACGATCCAGCCCGCTAACTGGACTCCCGCAAAAGGTTATGCTAATGGTATTCTTTCATCCGATAAAACCCTTCATATTGGCGGACAAATTGGGTGGAACGAAGAGCAAGTGTTTGAGTACCATGATTTCATCGGGCAGATGGAGCAGGCACTTCGAAATATAGCCGAGGTTGTTGCAACTGCGGGCGGAAAGATATCGGATATCACTCGGTTAACCTGGTTCATAACGGATAAGCACGAGTATCTGGCAAGACAAAAAGAGGTGGGTGAAGCCTACCGTAAAGTTTTTGGCCGACATTTTCCAGCAATGTCGGTCGTGGTCGTCAAGGAATTGATTGAGGATGCAGCACTAATCGAGATCGAAGCAACGGCTCACTTGCAAGGCTGATGTTGAGCAACATGTGTCTATTGCCCCTCAATCTTTGATGCCTGCTACATGTCTAATTGCAAGGGAGAGTCTGAATCCCGTAGATCCACCGAGAACCGGTCAATGGACTACATCAAGTCTTGATCCAAAAATACCAGTTATCATGGATGCCGGGACAATCGCTCTATCACCATCGCGATTCCCTGCCCAACTCCGACGCACATGGTACAAAGTGCATAGCGTGAAGCACTCACTTCCAACTGATTCATGGCCGTTACCAACAGTCGTGTACCACTTGCACCTAGAGGGTGTCCCAAGGCAATCGCTCCACCATTTGGGTTCACTCTGGGATCATCATCAGCAATTCCCAAGCTTCGCAGCACAGCCAAAACTTGTGCGGCAAAGGCTTCATTGATTTCTATAACATCCATCTGGTCCAGAGTCAGTCCAGCACTGTTCAAGGCTTTGCGGCTGGCAGATATCGGGCCAAGTCCCATGATGCGAGGTTCGATTCCCGTCGTCGTCATGCACAGTATGCGAGCTCGGGGAATCAGGCTGTGTGCTCGTACGGCTTCTTCATTCGCAAGTAGAAGCGCACAGGCACCATCATTAATCCCGGTTGAATTGCCAGCAGTAACCGTACCATCCACGCTAACCAAAGGCCCTAGTTTCGACAAGGACGCCATGGTAGTTTGCCTTGGATGTTCATCCTGTTTCACCCATTTCGAGCCCCCGCGTCTTTGAGGGATTGAGACCGGTACAATCTCCTGTTCATAAAAGCCGCGCTGAATGGCTATGGCGGTTTTTGTCTGGGACCATACGGCAAAACGATCTTGGTCTTCACGGCTGATATTGCATTCAAGAGCCACATTCTCGGCTGTTTCCGGCATCGAGTCCACTCCATATTGTTTTTGCATCAAGGAGTTGATAAACCGCCAGCCAATTGTGGTGTCATACACGGCATGATCGCGACTGAACGCCATGAAGGCTTTTGGCATGACAAAGGGGGCTCGACTCATGCTTTCCACTCCGCCGGCGATCCACATTTTTGTTTCTCCACAACGGATTGAGCGAGTTGCGATACCGACCGCATCCATACCAGATCCACACAAGCGATTAACGGTCGAAGCGGGAACCGTAACTGGTAATCCGGCCAGCAAACTGCACATGCGTCCTACATTGCGACTATCTTCCCCCGCTTGGTTGGCACAACCAAGAATAAGGTCATCCAGTAATGACCAATCGACCTGATGGTTCCTTTCCATCAATTTTCGGATTGGAACAGAGCCAAGGTCATCCGTACGGATTGACGACAAGGCACCGCCATACCGCCCGATTGGCGTACGAACACCGTCGCATATGTATACATCATGCACCTTCCGCACTCTCATGTCCTGATCCGGTCTGGTTGATTATGTACGGAAGACA
Source organism: Gammaproteobacteria bacterium (assembly GCA_009839585.1). Taxonomy (GTDB): domain Bacteria; phylum Pseudomonadota; class Gammaproteobacteria; order Arenicellales; family Poriferihabitantaceae; genus Poriferihabitans. Next base: position 224 of record VXPI01000373.1, on the reverse strand, counting down.
ATCTGTTTTCAGCAGGTCATGACTCATATGTCGAGAAAGATTTCCCATCGACATATGTATCGTTATGAAGCACACTGCAGTGGACAAGTTCATTGTGCACAACCGGTTCGTATGGTATAGGTTGCATAATTGCCCTGTTCTGCGGTAGCAAGTTGGGAGAATCGGTTGTCTATATTGTAGCGTGTAGTGTCAGCAATTCTAATTGTGATTGTGAAGAATATTTT
>VXPI01000299.1 GCA_009839585.1 Gammaproteobacteria bacterium | reverse complement strand
AAAACCCACACTTTAACATGAGGATTCGTCCAAATAGACAAGGCAGTGAAGCTTGCAAGAAAGGTATCAAAATAAAACGCTGCCAACAAAACAGGTTTGCCGGAACACTCGCTAGGAAGCCCCACCTCAAGAGTGTCAACAACATTTGCAAGATCAACGGTCTCGAAGAGCGGCTGTCGGGTTTCGAGAGATTTTAAAAACCGACAATGGTCAATGAGTTCGGCACTTTTGTTAGCTGAGGCATACCAGTCGCGTATAAAGTATCCATCAGACAACTCGAGGCTCATGAGCGACTTGTCTTGATATTCATCAATAACCAGAACTTTTAATCCGGACTTGCGGCACACTTTGAGCACATTGAAGAAAACCAATAATCCTATGTCTGCTTCATCCTTGCATGTGAAGGGTAGAGAATGATGATTCAGGACAATTCCATTGCTCATATCAGCTGATCCAGATTTTTGTCCCATTGGTCAAAAAAACCATCTGGCCAATAATCAATACGCCCCTTTTGATCAATGTTTGGGTATATCACTTCGGAAGCATGTACCTGACTATGGACGTCGCGCTGCAAGAAAAATATTTTTACATCACTGATATCAATATTCTGCTGTTTCACCGCAATACGGATACCATTCAACAGGTGATCAGAATGAGATTCAACGATCATCTGCACTCCATTTTTCGCCGCTATCGCGCACAATCTGCCCATAAGTGCTTGTCCGGCAGGGTGCAAATGCGATTCCGGATTTTCAATAATAAGCAAATCACCTTTATCAGAACTTAATATGCTTGCAACAACTGGCAGGACATAACTGATACCAAAGCCTATATTCTGGGGCTTAAACTCTTCAGTTGTTTCCTTGCCCTGCTTAAAGTAATAGCCAAGACTTGCTGAATTAGACTGAGGCTGTGCTACCGCCTTGATTTTTAGGCCAGGCGTAATCTCCGACATCCAGGCTTCAAGATTTGCCAGCAGAGTATCAGACACTGCTTTTGGGTGCCTTAAAGCTTCTATCGCAAGTATATTTGCACCATTTACTGCAATGAAATGTACGGCAAATTCACCATGATGACCTAACGAGTTCAAGGCACGAATGTGGAATTCCGATAGCTGGTGATGGCTTTGTGGTCCCAGCCTGTCAGCACTGAGGTACTGGAAATTGGAGTTAAACAGGCTTAAGGCTTCTGGATGGTCTTCCATTTCCGATTTGCGTAACGGTAACAGGTCCGAATCATGTTGATAACCAAATTCGTAACAAACGGGTTGATCCATATCATCCCACTTCACGGTAAAGACAATTTCTTCCTGTTCACTGAAGCTTGAAAGCGCATCTTTGCCAGTACCGAGATTGACGTAATCACCATTTAACAACAACCCCTTGTTCCTGAGGGTATTACGCTCATGCGACTGTCTGAGCAACAACAAGCTCTGTATCAAAGTCGACTTGCCCATTCCATTGAGGCCTGAAAATAAATTCAGGGCCCCGAGAGGAAAGCTGGCATTCAACAAGGTTTTGAAGTTTTTGATGTTGATGAATTCAATCATTCAGTACCTCCGCAATTAGCTCTCGCACTTTAAAATATCTAATTTCAACATGTGCTTTTATCTGGGTAGAATAGGTAATTGCGTCAATAAATTCACGATCAGCAAGCAGTGATTGATTCTTGTCTGAAAACAGTTGTTTTTTGTTTCTTGCTTTCACGTATTGGTCATCACTCAGCTTAGCCATTTCTACCATCCACACCTCAAAAAGCGTTGAGTTAATTGAACGCTTTGCTGAGTCAGGATAAGGATTTTTCTGGAATCCGGAAGGCCCCAGCAATTCTCGGCAACGCTTCAATGCCTTGAAGTAGGTTTCTTTAAAGTGCGACCGATATTCTTTATCGCTCTCCTTAATTTGATCCATAGCCTTGTCCAAAAAAGAAGCCAATTCCTTTTTGTTGCCTTGATCCAAATAATCAAATTGATGAAATGCCCAGAATCGCAAAACCAATTCCTGATCGCGCATCCTTTTCGACAAGTCTCCCAGCATCTCAGTAGAACGGGTATCTCCAGCGACTTCCTGCAGAAGCTTTCTATCGGCAGGCTTTGCAAGAGCATTGCGGATTTCCTGATTGTTCAGGATCAGTCCCCCAGTATTAATCCTCCTGAATACTGAATACTTGACGTCAACAGGCGTTCCCGGTTTGATCATATACACATTGATGGGGCATTCTTTAATGCGTCGCTGGTAAGTACGGTGCAGATTGTCATATGTTGTGCCATTCAAATCCGTCAGGAATTCCAAGCCGCTTAATTTCAGCCTTTTGTCAATGACAAATTTGCGAATTGCCGAAAGCCTTTGCAGACCATCAACAATTAACCAATTATGATCTTCTGAAGCATCAAAATAGAAAGCCGGCAGTGGGAACCGTATCAATATTGACTCGATTAGCCTGCTCATTTTTCGATTGTCCCACAGATCAGCATGTCGCTGAAAATCAGTATTCATGTCAATCTCATTGTGCTGGATGCGCTCAATCAGTGCATCCAGCGACTTTGGTTCAACGACAATATCAATTTCTGAAGGGTTAAAGGGTTCCATGATCTGGTCAAGGAACTCGGAGTCATCCTCGGACAAGGAGATCTCCAGCTCTTCTTCCAGTTCAGTTTCCAGCTGATCGTTCACAATTTCAGACTTTCTGACCTCGGCTAAATTGCCGTGTTACGTGTATCACAAGTTCAAGCCAGAATTTTACTGCAAACATGTGCTGTGAGCTGACGCAGGCTACTCGTGGTTTCTTGGATATCCATCGTATTTATTGCCAGTCAAAGTCCAAAAAGCAAGACCGTGTGGGGGTTCAGCACATGTGAGACATTCGGGTTCGGCTATGCATATTATTGAAAGTACTCCATTGGAGGCATGAGTTCAAGTGGTTACGGGATAAGATAATTGGCGCTCTCGGAAATGATGCCACTTACTACCAGGGGGGAAACTTCCGATTCCCCTGATCTTGCTGATGAGTCTACAGAAACGACCATCGCTGTTCTTTTTTCGGCTACAATTTGGTGCGGTCGGATATGTCGGGATCTAAAACACCAATCAACCATTAACCAACATCGAGCATTGAGTCTGAAGACATTTCAAGCCTTCGTTGAAGCAACAAATGACGACAGAATCAAAGATTCTGTTTTAATGTCTGCTTCTCGGGCAATATTTGGTCGAATGAAGACGGGGTTCGTCAGCGAAAGAGGATTAGAGCATGATCCTGAAGTGAATTTCCTGGAGATTGGACACTCATCCATGAAACCAAGCACCCCTCCCGCAAATTAATGTTTCAGATGCCTCACAGCAGGAATTCTGGCTCTCCCTATTTTCAAAGAGAGAAAGTCATTTGAGGACACCATGTATCTTGAACGCACATAATCCCTAATTTTGAGTCAAATTTCAACACGGTGAGATCTGGGCTTCCAGAACGAGTTGTTCGATTGCGGCATCCAGTTGATGGCAGTCAATCCAACATTACGAATTGCCTTCTCCGAAATCATTGATGTTTGTGCCCCCGTATCCAACAATGCGCTGAAAGTGTAGGGGTTTGTTCCGCCGTCTCCAGCAATTGATACGTTAACGTCGAAAATAATTTGTCGGTTAGTGATTTTTCCAAGAAAAGATGCCATGCACCACTCCGTTATCCGTTAGCTGGAATGAAAGAAGTGAAAAACCCCAGTGACTTGGGCTTTTCTCCAATCGTCTCTATCGAGAAGTTCCCCAAACCGTATTTCTCCTTTCCGATAGCGTACGCATCGCCGCTATCGTTGTAGATGGATATCAGTTTCCCATCATGAAGAAGCGCAATTCTTCCCGGATGTTCAGATTCCAATTTAGCTTTCATGGCATTGAAAGCATCCAAATTTTTTTTCAGTTGATCGGTCATCATTCAGTCTCCAGAGTTAAACTCCCAACGGTTTCGCGCCCGAATCGAGTCCGTTGTCTGCGATCAGGTGCTTGTAGGTAAGACGCTTGCCGCACATCCCCTGTACGACTTCGGACATTTGATCGACCGTATCCGCTCCTCGGATGTTGTGGCGATGTTCAAATTCGCTCACATAGCGATCAAGATGCTTCGGTGAAATCTTGTCATAAACGCCGATGTATTCCCGCTTCATCAACGCCCAGAATGATTCAATCCCGTTCGTGTGGGCTTGATTCCGGCCATACTCGCTTACGCTGTGCTTGACGGCCTCGTGAGTACGGGGAAGCGATTCGTAGGCCCGTGCTTCGTCCGTGTATACGGTGGCTTCCTTGTCTGTGTGCCTGGTCACGAATCCCTGCAAGGTCTTCGCATCGGTTGCGGTGACGCTTTTGGCCTTGGCCTTGTTGGTCCGGCGATCCTTGACACCGACAACCGCACTCTTGCCGACTGCCCCGCGTCCGGTGTCCTTGAGTGCCTTTCTCTTGGCATTGCTCATGTTCTTGCGTTTCCCGCCGATATAAGTTTCATCAACCTCAACAGGCCCGGAGAACGCCCCTCCCTCGGCCTTGGCCGCCTTGCGAAGGCGTTGTACTAGTGCTGTGTTTGCCATCGGTCTGTTTCTCGTTTGAATGTGGCTATATTGCATCACGCTCGAACCGGAAAGGGAAATAAAATGTGACTAAAATATATAATTCCCTTAACTATCTTTAATGTTATATCCAAGTAATATGTATGATTATACTAGCATTATTGTCCGTGTTGACCCATTGAAAAACAACATTCTCGCTCTGCCAATTAGCATGGTACTTTAGATCTATCACCATGCCACACGTAACACGGCATTCCCCCACTCTTATGTCCGGCAATTTAGGCGATGGATAATGATTCCGGTTTTTTTCACTACAACCTGTTGTTTTGCAGTTCTATTGGTTCTGCCGGTTTCAGCGTGGAAAGGTGGGTGCGATTTCCCCTCGATTCGTCAATGACAGGAAAACCGCATCAGGCGAATCACGCTCTTTCCAGTTGCCTGCCCGAAAGGGAAGGCGGCATTTCATGACAACACAATAGGAACTGGGCAAGGACCGGGAACATGCTTATGCCTGGAATTGCGGGTTCGGGACGGATGCTGTGTTAAGTGTGGTATGGTGATAGACTTTAGACAGGCATCATGAAGTACCCAACCATTCACCATTCTGGCCGTATTGCTTGTTGTCGCAGGACACCTTTACTGGCTGAAGAGATAGCAGGCGATGACAGCTCAGGTTAGGCAACGACCACAAGTTGCCATGTCGCTAGTTTGGACAAATACCCAGTTGCTAAAAAATAGATATTGTCGAAAAAATTGGAAAGCCATAGAGAAGCAGATGCAACCAAGATTTATAATCCGAACAGGTTTGACGTACTTTAACGGCATTTTTGGAATTGATGTAAAAGTTTTCAGGTAAGCAATCAGCGTCAACACAAAGTGTTGACTATTCGAATCCTTGAGGCGAGACATGACATAGGCATGGCCAGAGTATGGGGTGCGGCTCGAACAGTAACCAATACCGACAATATCGGATTTGTACTCCAATCTATTGACAAAATGATCGACGAATTTGCTCACGAGTATCTGTGAGTAAATACCGGCTATTGTGGCGGATTTTGGATATTTCAAATCGAGCTGCTACCGGGACTTTTCGCGGGTCCATTGCCGTGTCAAAGTCCCTTATAATGTAGTTGAGAACTAATCGGATGCGGTGAGTATCGCTGACTGTGGTTGCCATAATCGCCACATCCGGAATCAAACATAGCAACGGGACTGAAAGATGAGAAAGATCCTATTATTACTACCGGTCATAACCATGACCATTGCCTTCAGTACGACCGCACATGTTGCTGAAAGAGACCCAGTCAAAAAAGCGATTGAAGCCAGGCATGCTGTAATGACATTGCGTTCATGGTATGCCGGTCCTTTATTCGGCATGGCCAAAGGAGATATTGAGTATGATGCAGATTGGGCCAGCGCTCTCGCAAACAGCCTCAAGGCTGAGCTAGATACCACTGATCGTGGTATGTGGCCTGACGGGTCAGACTATGAGGCTTATCCGGATTTTAGCGGGACACTCCCCGAATGGTGGCTTGATACTGATGGCGCAGAGGAGGCTGAAAAGACGTACGCCAGTGCTGTAGCCCAAATCGCAGAATCTGCCGGTGGTGGATTGAATGCACTTCGATCGGCTGTTGGCGGTCTTGGCAAAAGCTGCAAGGGTTGTCACGACAGTTACCGTGCAGATTAACAACCGGATAAGGCATTTCCGGAGTACTCTTATTTCAGCCTTTCAGGATCTGAAATGGCCGACAACCGAAATTCTGACAGGCAACGGGTTGCTTCCCCCGATTTGATGAAGTGCCCTTGTTTTTCATTGGAAGTCTTTCGAGAGTGAACATGAAGGTGGTGCCCGAAGGCTATGCCCACGAGCATGTCTGGGGGATGCCGATCCGGATTTGGCACTGGTCATTGGCTTTTTCGGTGATATCGGGTTGGTTGCTGGGAGAGTTTCGAACCTTCTCGATCATGCAATGGCATTTATATGCTGGATATTGCACTGGCGGATTATTGCTGGTTCGAGTTATCCTTGGGTTTGCGGGTCCGGTTCGGTTTTCTGTTCTGGTATCTGGTCCTCGGGCGGTGATTGCTTATCTTGGAATCCTGTTTGAAAGACGCCCAAGTGGTAGTTGTGGGCACTCTCCAATGGGTGGTTGGGCGACAATTGCCATTTTGCTTTGTCTGGCTTGGCAGTTCACAACTGGCCTGATGTCGGTTGATGACGGGTTGTTTTTTGAAGGCCCGCTGGCTGCCTGGGTTTCATCCGACACGAATCGTATGGCAACCCGGTTTCACCATTATGGAGCAAAAGCAATCCTGGTGTTGTTTGTGATGCATGTCAGCATCATGTTGTTTTACAGGATATGGAAGCGCGAGAATCTTGTCATTGCAATGATTACAGGAAAGAAACTGGTTAAGCGCAATCGATAACCATGGTTCCCTGCCTGTCAGTCTCTGGCTGTCGAACTAGGAATCTTGATGGTTACGCGAAGTCCCCCAGAGGGCAGGTTTTCTGCATTGATCTGACCGCCATGAAGGTCGGCAATTGCTTTCGACAGAGCAAGTCCAATTCCATGGTGACCGGACGATATATCCCTCGCCTTGTCGGCCCTGAAAAATGGCTCAAAGATGCGTTCAATGTCTGTTTCGTCCACACCCGGCCCGTTATCGGCAATGGAAACGATCGCCCATTTTTCGTCCAGCCGACATTCGACTCTCACGGAGCCTCCGTCTGGCGTGTATCGTAACCCGTTGCGAATGACATTCTCATACATGCCCGACAGTAGCTCACGATGACCGAAAATTCGCAGCCCTTCCGGCCCAGACAGGGTCGCTTGTCGCTGGTGTTGCTGGAATTCATAGTTTGCGTCCTCCACTAGCGTCTCAATAAGCGGCATAAGATCCATCTTCTTCATATTGACGTGTCCTTCGTTCTTCAGCCTTGATAGTCTCATAAGATCCTCAATCAGGTTGTTCAGTCGCTCAACCTCATCCTGTATCCGCAATAATTCGGCACTCTTTCCGGTCTTCTGTTCAGACAATGAGGCAGCCACCTGGATTCGGGCCAGGGGCGAGCGCAATTCGTGGGATACATCTCTCAAGAGCTGGTTCTGATTTGATACAGTCTGGCTGACGCGTTCCGTCATACGGTTGAATTCACGACCAAGCTCACCGAATGCATCGTTGCGACGGGTAATTGTGGCAGGCACCTTGACTTCGAGGTTGTCCTCGGACAGGGCGCTGGTCGACTTGCGAATTGCCCTTACCGGCCGTAAAACCCAAAAGCCAAGCAGAATGCTGGCAGAGAGCACCCCGACAATGAACACAAACACTGGAAGCCAGAAATAGACGAACCGGTTTCGGGATGGTTTTTGCGGTCCGCGGGAAGCAATGATAACCCGATAGTCTTGCCTGTCTCCCCTGACCTCATGGGCAAAGATGAATCGGCGGTCACCAGAACCGTCCTGTTGAGGGAAAACGACTGTCGGATAAGACTCAATGGCTTCAAGAATATCCGCTGGCGGTGATTGCGAGTTAATCGACTGGTTATCCTCGTCAATAATCCACGATTCCACATTGTGCCTTCTCCGCAGGCGTTGATTAAATCGTTCCAGATCACCGTGTTCGTGCTCCCAGACCAGTTCTGACGCGATGTGACGGGAAAACTTGTCCAAATGCAGGTCACCGGGGCCGATTTCATGGCTGACCCAATGGAACAGCAGTACAGCAATGATGGCTACGACCGTGAAGGATCCCAGCAACAGCAAAAGCACTCTTGTAAAGAGCGCTTTCATAACTCATTCGTACCGGGCCGGTAGATATATCCGCTTCCCCTTAGCGTCTGAATTCGTTCCTTTCCGTTATGGTGCTTGCCGAGTTTTTTTCGAAGATTGCTGATATGCATGTCGATACTGCGATCCCATTGGCTAAGGGGCTTCCCCAGCACACGGGTGGAAATCTCCGATTTGCTGACCAGACTGCCGGCATTTTGCAGAAGCAGATAAAGCAGGTCAAACTCCGTTTGCGTCAGCGAGATCAGGTCATGGCCATTTGAGTTATCGGAAATCCGAATCTGCAGTTCTCGCCTCTCTGGAATCATGCGCAAATCGTCGAGATCAATTTTCGGCTGTCGTTTCATGGCTGGCGGGGCGTTCCGCCTTAGGACAGCCCGGATTCGGGCGTAAAGTTCTCGTGGATTGCAGGGTTTGGCGAGATAGTCATCGGCTCCGAGTTCAAGACCAATAATCCTGTCAAGATCATCCCCCCTGGCGGTCAGCATGATCACGGGTATTGAACGGGTTGTCCGAATTTGTTTCAGGACCTCAATCCCGGACGGTCCGGGCATCATGATATCGAGGACGAGAAGATCGAACTCTTTTTCACCCAGAAGTCGAACCGCTTCATGTCCGCTTGATGCAAGCATGACCTGGCACTGTTCGGATTCGAGATATTCCTTGAGCATCTCGGACAGAACCTTGTCATCATCGACAAGGAGTAGTCGTATCTGTGCAGGATCAAATTCGAGACGGCTCAATGGACAGGATGTCTGCTGTGGTGTGGGTAGGTTAGCATGAATGGCCCCGCCAGTAATATACCGGCGGGATTCATTCATGAACGGGCGGTCCATGCCCCGGTTTTTCACTATCCTTCCTTTTTATGCCGATGGCCCATTCGACTAGACAGGATTTCCCTAGCTTCGGCCTGTTGATCTGGTTCAAGGATTCCGTATACCTCTCTCACTACATCTGCCGTGGCCAGGGTTTTATCCCTAACCAGAGTTGCCAGTTCGTTTGCCAGCGCCTGGACATCTTCCTGATAGGATTCCGATTCGGGGTCGAGTGCCAGTATTCGATTCCGGATTAACAACCCCGATTCCCGCAATTCCGACAATTCGCCAGTGTTCGATTCAAGAACAAGTTCGATTTCGTCTTCCTGCTGGTCGCTCAACTCAAGGTGTCGATCCATCTTCGAAACTATGTGCTCGATGGCATGTTCGGAATCAAGGCGGTGGCCATGCCAGTGCGCGTAGACTACCGAAGATACGACCAGAATTGCTGTTGTTGTAATGATGATAATTTTTCGTTTGGTCATGAGATTTTTTCTCGCTGGAAAGTTGGATTTATGGATAAAGTCTGTACAATGAATTATCAGGAACGTTTTGCAAAGAGGGGGTCAGGGAAGTGTAAAGATTGTGTAAATCCGCAGGACTCAAGTACACACTCTACAAATCATGAATGTGCAGTTTGGAGTAGATGAAGGAAAGAGACTTTCTCAAAAATGAAAATACAGTTGCAAATATGCTTGAAAGATGCGATTCAGACAGGTTCATGCTATTGATTAGCAACTGCTGAAATGTGCGCTGAGCTTCAATCCAGTCCACCTTGCACACATCCAGTCCGGTTAACAAGATATTCATGGTGTCAGTTTGTATTGACCTATCCATGGTATTTCATCCTGGTGAAGTAACCAATGCCAGAGCGAGAGCCAGCAGAGAAACAACCGTTTGCTTGAATCAGATGACATTTTATGCGTTCATGGCCTGGGACCGGGTAAATTCAGGACCTGGTGAGAGGCATGGGGCTGGCCGGATTCATGCATGGCCTGGTGGTCGCTTACACCAGTTGAGACGCATTCACGCCATGTGCAGGACAGAAGAGATTTCAATGCATAATCTTGGACATCACGTCTGGAATCCCAGCGTACTGAAATTACTGTCAATCCAGTCCACAAGGTGAAATCAAGGGTAGTAAGCCGTCAACAGATATTGACGGGGATGTTGGCCGCAAGGGTCCTGATTCGTGCGACCAGCCGGCTACCGCAGTCTTGCTCAATACCTAACGCCATCACGTCATCATTATTGATCATGATTCCTTGAAAATCTCTCTGAACCGGTTTTCAAATACCCGTACCTCTTCATCTGACAGGTTTCGGAATTCCCTGTTACGAGCACGTTTTGAAAGTACTCCATCATTTTGAAGCAGGAACAGTACCAGCAGGTCTGTTGTACGGTCAGGCATATCAACGTAAGCATTTACAAAGGCCTTCATGGCATCGTACTGTTGGAGATACTTGATCTCACCGGGAAGTAGATTCGTGATGGTCTCATGTACACATTCGTAAAAAAACTCAGCCTGGGGGGTTGCGTCAAAATAGCGATAAAGGTCAATCGTTTCGTTGAGAACCTCGACATTGCCCTTGTCGGTGGGACGCCATTCAATAAAAGCCAGGCGTGGCCTCGAGTAGGCTTCCAGTGCCGTAACATAATCATTGATGCGTTGCAGGATTACAGTCGACACGGGAAATGCCAGTCCATCTGGAGTAAACCCCGTATCTGCCAATACATGATGCAGCAGATATCTGTGTAGACGACCATTCCCATCCTCAAACGGGTGAATAAACACAAATCCAAATGCGATAAGCGTTGCCGCCAATACGGGTGGGAAATCACTGTGCCTGAGAAGTTCCAGCGTTTCAATGAGCCCTTCCATCAAGGTGTCCAGATCTTGATGCCTGGCTGAAATATGACTTGGTATCGGCATAAGCGTTGAGCGGTCACGGCTACCGATAAAGCCGCCTTCATGCCGGTAGCCGGCATGGACAAACCGGCTATCAACGATAACCTCCTTTTGTAGATGCTCGAATTCGTCCCTGGATAACCCTCTCTTGCCTGCCTGGCCGATAACCCGTCCCCAATTTTCTGCACGGTTACCCGGTGGTGTTTCGCCCTCAATAGCATATGACGCTTTTGAATCTTCCAGTAACAAGAAACTGGTGGCACGCCTTAACACCTCAGGGTCGATACTGTCAACATTTTTTAGCACTTCCTGAGACAGGTTCTGCCTTATCAAGAAATCAAGCCTTTCTGTGCGCCTGACAAGAGGGCAAAAGTGAAAGATTGTTGTTAATACGATGTCTTCTTGAGGGGCGGGATGGCCCGGGATACTGGATTTTCGAATCAACAAGATCAACATATTCACGCTTTCCTATATCCCTGACATCCAACGTCTTATCGGTCAAATACTCAAACAGGAACCATATGCGCCGCGCATAACGGCCTGCTGGCTTGTTCCGGATAATCCGCTCAATTTCCGCTGGAGAGATTTTCTGGAACAATGCGCTTAACACGGAAAGATCAATTCCTTCATAGCGAAGTGCAAATGCAAGATGACCGTACAAGCCATCTTCCGGAGCATGGCGGGGGGTCAGTACACGCCAGCTGTCTGTCTCGTATCTTGTATGCTTTTTGCCAATTGCAGACAGTATCATGGGTGCAGGAGAATCAAGATCATGATGACTTATCAGGTAGGCATAGCCCGCTAGATGGGCACCAGTCTCAGGCAAGGCTCTTTTAATCATGTCATCAATATCTCATGAAAAGCGTGTGCATTCCATGAAAAACTTGTGCAAAACAGTTGTTTCATGAATTATATGTATAGTTTGCTGTTTTTGCGATGAGTGATTGTGCAGGGGGTACTGTCCTGATTCGAGCACCTTCCCTTGAAAACAAGGTTCGCAAGACGGGCATTCCGCCATTTCCAGTGGACGCTGCCTGGCAGCGATTCCTCTGCTTGGCCCCTTGCCAAAAGGGCAGGCAGCTCCGGTATTTCAACCAGCAGCTTCGCCGACGCAACTGGTGGATGGCTTGGCTTGAACTCCTCAAGCCGTCCCGGTTCCTCGATTGCCCTGTCGATTCCGTCTGACAGGAATGCATCAATCAGATTGCTGTTTATGATTGTTATGCTGGCATGTCTGTCCTCGGAAGACAGGTCGGTTTGGCATTGATCTGGTAATGGTGTCCAAGGGTCTCCAGTCTTGTTCAATGAGGGTCATGAACCAAACCTGCAGAGGTGCACATGTTTGGCTCAAATCACCTTGTCGGCTTGCTTGAAGAACAAGTCAACAGGGATGATCTCTACACCATGTTCATGGAAACGCCTTGTTCCCGAGTAAAGATAAATCAAGTCTGCTTCGGGATAATCTTCCTTGAATTGCTTCAGCCCAATGAAGTCTTCAGCTCTGATCCGGTTGGAGAGTTTGACTTCAATTGCTTTCAAACCTCGTTTTCCGTAAAGCACAAAATCCACTTCCTTTCCAAGCCTGGTGCGCCAGTAGTAGATTTTGTAATTCCAGCGCCTATAGCTATTCAAGGCAATAACTTCCTGAAGAACAAGCGTCTCCAGAGCGATACCCCGTGCCTCGGTATCGCTGTCATATGGACCGGCCGGCCGCAATGTGCGAAACACCCCGGCATCAAAAAAATAAAACTTGGCGCTTTGTGTAGTGTCGCGTTTTGCTCTTTTGCGAAATACCGGGATTTCGCATGAAATTAGAGTATCTCTCAGTATTGAAAAGTAGTTCTCAACCACCTTGCGTTTTACAGCACAATCCCTTGCAATAGACGATACATTGAGTAGCGAGCCTTGCGAAAAAGATGCCGCCTCCAAAAACCGGGCAAATGCTGGCAGATTACGGGTCAGTCCCTCCATCTGGATTTCTTCCTGCAAGTAGGTTTTTACATAGCTTTGCAGAAATAATTCAGGGTCAACAGATGTGCATGCAAGGGGTAATTGTCCGTAGTCCAATGCTCGTGCCAGATC